>NZ_JBPKJK010000142.1:0-22532 GCF_051756985.1 Saccharothrix sabaoui | reverse complement strand
GCGGTGGCCCGGGGCGTGCTCGTCGAACGACGCGCCCTGCTCGACGGGCACGCCGTGCGCGTGCGCCTTCGCCACGGCGGCGAGGAAGCAGCACCGGCCGCGGTTCCCGGGCGGAGCCTCGTCGTCCTCGACGTGGTTGAGGACGGTGTTACAGCTCGGCGGCCTCGGTCCACGCGTCGCGGGCCCGGGCGTACTGCCCGAGTGCGATGTGCGGGTGTCCCAGCACGTCGAGCGTTTCCGCAGCCGCGCAGAGGGGCCAGGTCTCGCGTCGCAGCTCCGGACGGCGATCTCGTCGTGGACGTGCCCTTGCCGGAAGTGGAACGTGTCGGTCGCCCACACCGGTTGCCAGGTGGTGCGGTGCAGCCGGTTCGCGACCGCGGTGTGCTGCGCCACCGGGCGAGCAGGGTGCCCGGCGTGACCGGGAAGACCTCCGGCCGACGGTGACGATCCGGTCCTCACCTCCGCAGCGGTCCGCCGCCGTGTGCGCCCGGTGGCCAGCGCCGCGCCCACTCGTCGACCTCCTGCGCCTCTCGCGTGCCCAGGTCCAGGAAGACCTCCTCCGCCGCCCGCCAGTGCACCGCCGCGGTGGCGGGGTCGCCCGCGCACGAGTGGACCGCCCCCAGGTCGCGTCGGGTGCGGGCCTGCCACAAGCGGTGCTCCATCTCGGTCCACGCCGCCAGCGCGCCACCCAGCTCCCGCAGCGCCTCCGGCAGGCGCCCGGCGACCAGGTGCAGCTCGCCGATCGTGCGTTGCACCAGCGCGGCACCCAACCGGTCACCGTGCTCGGCGCAGACCCGCCGGGCGTGCAGCAGCGGTTCCAGCGCCCGCTCCGGCTGCCCGGAGCGGATCCAGACCTTCGCCAGCGCCTGCACGGTGTACGAGGACAGCAACTGCTCACCGGACGCCAACGCCAACCGGTGCGCCCGCTCGCTCCACCGCCCCGCCTCGTCCAGTTCGCCGCGCGCCCGGTGGACCAGGCCGATGCCCCGTACCGAGACCGCCTCACCCGAGCGGTGCCCGAGGGCGCGGTACCGCTCGACCGCCGTGCGCAGGTGCGCCAGGGCCGGTGCGTCCAGGCCGCGCTCGCGGTAGGCGTAGCCGAGCCCGTAGTGGGCGTTGGCGCTGCCCTCGTCGAGGCCCAGGCGGTCGAACTCGACCAGGTGCTCCGACAGCAGCGGGATGGACCGGGCGTGGTCGCCCAGCTCCCGGTGCACGGTGGCCAGGCCCACCGCGGCCGAGGCCGCGCCCACGGCGTCGCCCAGTTCGAGGAACAGCGCCCGGGCCCGCCCGAACAGCTCTGCCGACTCGGCGAACCGGTCCTGCGCGTAGCGCAGCTGGCCCTGCCCGTAGTACGTGCCGGCCAGCACGCCCCGCTCGCCCGCGGCCGTCGCCGCGGCGGCCACCGCGTCCCGCACGCGTTCCCAGCCCGCGAAGTCGTTGGTCTTGGCGAACGAGGCGAACACCAGTGCGTCGGCCAGCGCCGCCGCCCGCCGCACCAGGCCGCGCCGCGCCGCCGTCTCCACCAGCACCACCAGCGTCGGCTCCTCGGCCGCGAGGTCGACGGCGACACCCCGGCAGGCGGGCGGCTCGGGCAGCGGGTCGTCGCGCACGTGGCGCACCAGGTACGCGCGGCGCGTGTCGTGCCCGCGCACCAGGTGCACCGCGGCGGCCAGCACGCGGTCGAGCATCGCGACGGCCTCGTCGGGCCGCTCCTCGGCGTGCGCGCGTTCGGCGGCGTAGAGGCGCACGAGGTCGTGGACCCGGTAGCGGGTGTTGACCCCGTCGCCCGCCGCCGCCTCGACCAGTCGGGCGTCGACCAGGTGCTCAACCAGGTCGTCGGTGGTGGTGGCGTCGGTCCCCAGCGCGGCGGAGAGCAGCCACGGCGCCAGCTCGCCGACGTCCACCGCGCCGATGGCCCGCAACGCGCGGCGGGCCTCCCCGGACAGGCCCTGGTAGCCGACGTCTATGCCGGTCCGCACGCGCAGGTCGTCCACCGCCAGCTCGTCCAGGCGCCGGCTGCGGTCGGCCATCCGGGACACCAGCTTCGCCACCGGCCAGTGCGGGCGGGCGGCCAGCCGGGCGCCGACGATCCGCAGCGCCAGCGGCAGGCCCGCGCACAGCGACACCAGCCGGGCCGCCGCGACCGGTTCCGCGCGCAGCCGGTCGCGGCCCACCACGCGTTCCAGCAACCGGTGCGCGTCCCGGTCGTCCATCGACCGCAGTTCGACCCGTCCCGCCCCGGGCAGCGCGGTCAGCCAGGCGCGCGTCGAGACGAGCAGCGCGCAGCCCGGTCCGCTGGGCAGCAGGGGCCGCACCTGTTCGGCGCCGGCGGCGTCGTCGAGCACGACCAGCGTCCGCTTGTCGTGCGTGACGGCCCGGTAGCGGGCGAGGTCGGCGTCGAACCCCGCCTCGGGCGGCTGCCCGGACGGGTCGAGCGCCCGCAGCGCCCGGTTCAGCACCTCGGCCGGCGACATCGGCGTGCCGAACGCCCCGCCCAGACCGAGGAACAGCGCGCCGTCGGGGTAGTCGGCGCGGACCAGGTTGGCCAGGCGCACGGTGAACGCGGTCTTGCCGACCCCGGCCGGGCCGGAGACCACGACCAGCGGGGACCGGTGCCGCAACCGGGCCCCGGCCTCGGCCAGCACCTCCTCACCGCCGGTGTAGTCGGGCAGGTCGGGCGGTAGTTGGAACACCGGCGCCACCGGGACCGGCCGCGGCGGCGTCCGGTCCAGTTCGTCGCGCAGCACCGCCTCGTGCAGGCGGCGCAGCCCGGGGCCGGGTTCGACGCCCAGCTCCTCGGCGATGCGGGTGCGCGCCCGCGCGTACTGGTCCAGCGCCTCGGCCGACCGGCCGCTCCGCGCCAGCGCCCGCATCAGCACGCCCACCGGCTGCTCCATCAGCGGGTGCCGCTCGACCAGGTCCACCAACGGGCCGACCACCACCTCGGGGGAACCCGCCTCGACCTGCGCGTCGGCCCAGCCGACCAGCGCGTCGACGTAGAGGCGCTGCCACGTCTCGCGCGTCCGGGTCGCCCAGTCCCCGACCACGTCCGCCAGCGGCGTGCCCCGCCACAGGCGCAGCGCCCGGTCGAACAGCTCGACGCGCTCGGCGGCCGGCAGCTCGGTGCCCTCCGCGCGCTTGAGCAGCGTCCGGAACCGCAGCGCGTCGACGTCGTCCGGGGCGACGTCGAGCACGTAGCCGCCGGACCGGCGCGGCAGCGCGACCGTCGGGCCCAGCGTCCGCCGCAGGCGGTTGATGTGCACGTACAGCGCGCCGCGGGCGCGGTCGGGCGGGTCCTCGCCCCACACCCGGTGCAGCAGGGTCTCCACGCCGACCGGTCGGCCCGCCTCCACCGCCAGCGCGGCCAGCACGGCCCGCTGGCGCGGCTGCACGGCCTCCACCTCCCGGTCGCGCTCCCACACGCCGACCGAACCCAGCAGCCTGACCTCCATCGCGCCCCCTGGGCCGCACCACTCCCGTGCAGCGGCATTAAGGATTTCGCAAGGCCCCGTGAATGCCCATGCCCGAGGGTGCCGGCCGTACAGGGGAGAAGCCACGACGGGGGGAGAACCGTGCACTTCATGCGCAAGATGACCACGGCGTTCACCGCACTTCTGCTGACCGCGACCACCGCGGTCGGCGGGGCGGTGTCCGCCCACGCCGACCCGCCGGGCCGGGACCAGGGCGGCGCGCCGCCGTCCACCCTGGCCCTGCCCGGCCTCGGGCCGCAGATCAGCAGGTCCGAGGTCCTCGCACGCGCCCAGCGGTGGGTGGACCTGCGGGTGCCCTACAGCCAGGACCAGGACGACGAGTTCGGCGACGGTGACGGCCACGCCTACCGCCCGGACTGCTCCGGGTACGTGTCGATGGCCTGGCACCTGCCGAAGAAGACCGACGGGTGGGACCTCAACACCGGCGACTTCGCCGCGTGGTCCGGCAAGACCTTCCTCGGCGGTTACGACGAGCTGAAGCCGGGTGACGCCCTGCTGAGCGAGGGGCACATCGCCCTGTTCGACAAGTGGGTCGACGCCGGGCGCACCGAGATGTGGGTGTACCAGGAGCGGACCTGGGGCGAGGTGGCGCAGCACGTGAAGCGGTCGCGGTCGAGCTACGTGTCCGACGGCTTCCGCCCGCTGCGCTACCGCAACATCGTCGACAGCACCCCGGTCGCAGGCGGTGACACCCAGGTCCGGGCCGACTTCACCGGTGACGGCAAGGACGACCTGGTGATGCTCTACGACTACGGCAACGCGCGGACCGCGGCGTTCGTGGCGCGGTCGACCGGTGCGGGGTTCGAGTGGCCCGCCTACTGGTGGGACTCGGGCAACGGCGTGTGGGAGGCGGGGCGCACCAAGTTGTCGGTCGGCGACGTGACCGGTGACGGCAAGGCCGACCTCATCCTGTTGTACGACTACGGCAACGCCCGTACCGCGGCGTTCGTCGCGCGGTCGACCGGCACGGCCTTCGAGTGGCCGGTGCAGTGGTGGGACTCCGGCAACGGCGTCTGGGAAGCGGGCCGCACCCGACCGGTGGTCGGTGACGTGACCGGTGACGGCAAGGACGACCTGGTGCTGCTGTACGACTACGGCAACGCGCGGACCGCGGCGTTCGTGGCGCGGTCGACCGGTGCGGGGTTCGAGTGGCCGTCCTCGTGGTGGGACTCGGGCAACGGGGTGTGGGAGGCGCCGCGGGTGAAGCTCACCGCGGGCGACGTGACCGGTGACGGCAAGGCCGACCTGGTGATGCTCTACGACTACGGCAACGCGCGGACCGCGGCGTTCGTGGCGCGGGCGACCGGCACGGGGTTCGAGTGGCCGTCCTTGTGGTGGGATTCGGGCAACGGCGTGTGGGAGGCGGGGCGCACCCGGCCGGTGGTCGGTGACGTGACCGGTGACGGCAAGGACGACCTGGTGCTGTTGTACGACTACGGCAACGCCCGCACCACGGCGTTCGTGGGGCGGTCGACCGGTACGGCGTTCACCTGGCCGGCGCAGTGGTGGGACTCCGGCAACGGCGTCTGGGAGGCCGGGCGCACCAAGCTGGTCCTCGGCGACCACACCGGTGACGGCGTGGTCGACGCCACCCTGCTCTACGACTACTCCAACGCCCGCACCGCGGCGTTCGTCGCGCGGTCGACCGGCACGGCCCTGGTGTGGCCGCTGTCGTGGTGGGACTCGGGGACCCGCGTGTGGGAGTGGGGGCGTTCGCGGATCGCCTGATGCGCGTCGTGGTGGGCGGGCCGGCGCACGGTCCGCCCACCACCTGCTCGGGGGACACCTGGACGCCGGTGGCGAGGGGTCACAGGCGGGTGGCGACCTGGACCAGGACGGCGAGGGCGAGGGAGCGGCTGTGCGGGGGCCAGGCGATGACGGTCGTCACGGGCGGGGCGTCCACGACCGGTACGGCGGCCAGGCCCTCGGGCAGGGTGGTGCAGGTGGACCCGGGCATGACCGCGGTGCCGCGGCCCAGGGCGATCAACTGGAAGAGCTGCACCTGGTTGTGCACCTCGATGCCGGGGCCCTCGGGGTAGGCGCCGTCGGGGCCGGGCCACCGGGCCATGGGCAGTTCCGGCAGTGAGCCGACGTCCGCGGTCCTGACGTGGGACTCGCCGGCGAGCGGGTGCCAGGTGGGCAGGATCGCGACCTGCCCCTCGGTGGCCAGGATCTCGGTGTCGAGCCCGGCGGTGGGGTCGAAGGGGTGGTGCAGCAGCGCCACGTCGGCCCGGCCGTCGTGCAGCGGTCGTTGGGGTTGGGACTCGCAGAGCAGCAGGTCGACGGTGACGGCGTCCGGTTCGGTGGCGTAGGCGTCGAGCAGTTTCGCCAGGAGGTCGCCGGAGGAACCGGTCTTGGTGGCCAGGACGAGCGGGGGACGGCTCGTCGCGGCGGTCCGGGTGCGCCGCTCGGCGGCGGCCAGGGAGCCGAGGACCCGGCGGCCCTCGGCCAGCAGCACCGATCCGGCTTCGGTCAGCCCGACGCTGCGGCTGGTGCGCTCCAGCAGCGCGACCCCGAGGCGCTGTTCGAGTCGGGCGATCGCCCGGGACAGCGGGGGTTGGGCGATGCCCAGGCGTTGGGCGGCCCGGCCGAAGTGCAGTTCCTCGGCGACCGCGACGAAGTAGCGCAGCTCCCGCGTTTCCACCGGGTCCAGGCTACCGGTTGACCGATACCCGCCGGGTATCGCTGTGCGACTCCGGAGGTGTTGGTTCCCCGGTGGTGCGCGGTCACGATCGAGGCATGAGCGAAACGACGATCGCGCTGGTTACCGGCGCGAACAAGGGGATCGGGTACGAGATCGCGGCCGGGCTCGGCGCGTTGGGCTGGAGCGTCGGCGTCGGGGCCCGCGACGAACAGCGGGGGGAGGAAGCCGTGGCGAAGTTGCGCGCGGCCGGCGTCGACGCGTTCGGCGTGCTCCTCGACGTGACCGACGACGCGAGCGTCGCGGCCGCCGCGGCGTCGGTCGAGGAACGCGCCGGGCGGCTCGACGTGCTGGTCAACAACGCCGCCGTCGCCGTGGCGTGGCCGGACGCGCCCTCGACCGTCACGCCGGGGAACCTGCGGGAGGTGGTGGAGACCAACGTGATCGGCGTCGTCCGGGTCACCAACGCGATGCTGCCGCTCCTGCGCCGGTCCGAGCACCCGCGGATCGTCAACCACTCCAGCCACGTCGCCTCCCTGGCCCTGCAGACCGCGCCGGACGTCGACCTCGGCGAGGTGAGCGGGGCGTACTCGCCGTCGAAGACGTTCCTCAACGCGGTCACGATCCAGTACGCCAAGGAACTGCGCGGCACCAACATCAAGATCAACGGAGCCTGCCCCGGTTACGTCGCGACGGGCCTCAACGGCTTCCGCGGCACCCGCACGGCCGAGGAGGGCGCCAGGACCGCCATCCGGCTCGCCACGCTGCCCGACGACGGGCCGACCGGCGGCCTGTTCGACGACGACGGGATCGTGCCCTGGTGACGGGTTCGCGCGCGGAGGGCGGTCCGCGCGGGGCTGTACGGGGGTTGTCGGCCGGCGAAGGTCAGCGCCACCAGGTGTTCTGGGTCCGTTCGTCGACGAGCACGCCGTCCACGACGGTTCGGCTGTCGTGCCGCACGCGGTGGAGGTCGACGCCGAACAGCTTCGCGCCGGAGAGGGTGGCCCCGCTCAGGTCCAGGTCCCACACGGTCGCGTTGCGCAGGTCCGCGCCGGTGAGGTCCGCGTCGATCAGGTCGGCGTTGTCGAGGATCGTCTGGGACAGGTTCGCCCCGCGGAGGTCCGCGTCGGTGAGGTCCGCGCGATCGAGGCTCGTGCCGGTGAAGTCGGCTCCCCTGAAGTCCGCTCCGGCCAGGTCCGCGCGCGCCAGGCAGACGCCCGTCAGGTCCGCCCTGGTCTCCTGGTCGTGGGCGGTGTCTCGGCGCACCAGCACGTCCAGTGCCGCCTGCACGTCGATCGCGAGCGGCAGTTCCGGGCTCGGGCAGGCGCTGAAGCCGTCCGTGTAGGTCCACCGCCTGGGCGGCGCGGTGCCGCGGACGAACGCGGACACGACCTCGATGACGGTGGGCTGGTCGCGGGGTGAGTCGCGGGCCAGGCGCTCCAGGGCGTAGAGCGCGCCCAGCCGGGCCTGGAGGTGCTCGACGCCCGCGCGGTCGAGCTGGTCGACGGCCTTGGTGAACCGGTCGGTGAGCTGCCCCTGTTCGGCCACCGCGATCTGCGCGCGGGTGGCCTGCAGCGACAGGCCGGTGAACACCACGCCGCCCACCGCCGCCACCGCGGCCAGCACCGACGCCACCGCCGTCCAGTTCCAGGACCGGTCCCCGCGTGACGACCGCTTCCGACGTCCGGTCGAGCGGTGCAGGCGGCCCACCCGGGCGATCCGGGCGGTGGACCTCGGTGTCACCGGACCTCGGGGACGGGGCGTGCGGTAGCGGTTCACCGCACCAGGCTGGCACAGGCGGGCCGACGGTCACGGCCGCGTCACTCGATCGGCCCGCGGTAACGATCGCGGCACCCGTCGCGAGAAGCGGGTAGCCAACCGGGTGGCGGAGAACGAGGTGCGCTGTGGGGCTCCTGCGAGTGGGGGGAGTGCGACCGGCCTGCCTCGGGTTGGTCGCGGTCCTCGTCGTGCCGCTGCTCGTCGGTGCCACCGCGCCGGCGGCGGTCACCGCGCCCGTGTCCGATGTGGTCGTGTCGGTCGAGGTGTCGGCGTCACCGGTGGCGATCGGTGACGAGGTCGTGTTCACCGCCTCGGTGTCCGCCGCCCCGGTGTCCGCCGGTGCCGGTACGCCCACCGGCACGGTGCGGTTCTCGGTGGACGGTCAGCCCCCGGGGGAACCTGTCGGCCTGGTGGCGGGCAGGGCGAGCACGTCCTCGTCGACGTTGCCGACCGGCGCGCACGCGGTCACGGTCGACTACGGCGGCGACGCGGTGTTCCGCGCCGCCGACGCCGGGCCCGGCGGGCGGGTGGTCGTCGTGCCGAAGGGCACCTCCAGCTACGTGCCCGTGCCGCCCGCGCGGCTGCTCGACACGAGACCCGGGCCGGCGCAGACCGGTTACGCGGGACCGAAACCGGCCGCCGGCGGCTCCACCCCGCTCCAGGTCACCGGTCGGGGCGGGGTGCCCGCGAGCGGCGTGTCGGCCGTCGTCCTCAACGTCACGGCCACCGAGGCGGAGGCGGCCGGGCACATCACCGTCCACCCCGCCGGTCAACCGCGTCCCGTGGCGTCCAGCCTCAACGTCGAGCAGCCGGGCCAGACCGTGCCCAACCTCGTCGTCGTGCCCGTGCCCGCCTCCGGCCGCGTCGCCCTGTTCACCTACGCGGCGACGCACCTCGTGGCCGACGTCGCCGGCTACTTCACCCCCGAGGTGTCCGCGAACGCCGGGCGGCTCGCGCCCCTGACGCCGGCCCGCCTGCTCGACACCCGCCCCCACGGCCCGCAGACCGGGTACACCGGCGGCAAACCGGCGTCCGGTTCGACGGTCCGCCTCCAGGTCACCGGGCGCGGTGGCGTGCCCGCCGAGGGGGTCGCCGGCGTCGTGCTGAACGTGACCGCGGTCGGCACGACCGCTCCGGGTTTCGTCGCCGTCCTCCCCGGCGGGCAGCCCCGGCCCGCCGCCGCCTCCAACCTCAACATCACCCGCGCCGGGCAGATCACCGCGAACGCGGTGTGGACACCGGTGTCGCCGGACGGCACGGTCGACCTCTACCTCCAGGAGTCGACCGACCTCGTCACCGACGTGGTCGGCTGGTTCACCACGTCCCGCGCGCCCACCAGGACCAGCGGCCTGTTCGTGCCGACGACCCCGACGCGGGTCCTCGACACCCGCCCCAACGGCCCGCAGGTCGGCTACCGGGGCGGCAAACCGGGGCCCACCGCCACGGTCACGGCCGCGGGCACACCGATCCCGGCGTCCGGTGCCGCGGCCGTCGTGGCGAACGTGACCGGCGTCGACGCCACCGACGCGGGGTTCGTGTCCGCCTTCCCCGCGGGCAGCGCCCGCCCCGCCACCTCCAGCCTGAACCTGGAGTTCCCCGGGCAGATCCGGCCGAACCTGGTCACCAGCCCGCTGGGCGGCGGCAACGCGATCAGCCTCTACACGCAGTCCGGCACGCACCTCCTCGCCGACGTCGCCGGCTGGTTCACCGCGGACCTCGACCCGGCCCCGCCGACGACCCAGCGCCTGACGACCACGCCGGCGCCGGGCACCGTCCTGCTGGACCCGGCGAGCGCCACCGCCGTCGAAGGCGGTCCCGACACCGGCTACGTGGTCACCGTGGCCGCCGGCGTCCCCGCTCCCGCCCAGGGCGGCGGCGTGGTCCTCAAGGGCGGTGGCGCCGCCTACCCGCAGGGCCTGGCGGGCAGGGTCGGGACCGCCACCCGCCTGCCCGACGGCACGACCCGCCTCACCGTCTCGCCCGTGGCGCTCGACCAGCTCTTCCAGGACCTCCAGGTCGGCTACGACGGCCCGGCCGCGCTGGTCCCGACACCGGTCGGCGCGACGCGCCCCGCCGAGGCGCGGACCAACGACGTCGTGCAGGGCGAGACGAGCATCGACCGCTCGGTCGTCGAGTTCGGCGCCGGCGCGTTCGAGTGCAACGTGAGCACCGGCGTGAGCGTGTCGGCGGCCCTGGTCCGGTTCGAGAACACGCGGGTGCACTTCGAGCAGCGCGTCGGCTTCCTGGTCGCCCCCTACGTGCGGTTCACCGTGCAGACCGAACCGGTGGTCCAGTTCTCCGCCGACGTGCACGGCAAGGTGAGCTGCCGCCTCTCCGCCGCCTTCCGCGCCACCCACCGCCTGGTGTGGGCGCTGCCGACACCGGTCCCGGTGACCGTGGACCTCGCCCCGGCGCTGGAGTTCGAGGCGACGGTGGCCGGGAAGGTCAGCGTCACCGAGCGCTTCCACCGCATGATCGGGTTCTCCACGAACCCGGACCTGACCATCCGCTCCTACAACGCCGCGTCCCGCACCACCGAGCAGGTCTCCGTCGGACCGCAGCTGTCGGCGTCGCTGCTGATGGGCGCGGACGTCTCGGTCAAGCTCCTGGACCTGGCCGGCATCGGACTGACGCTCGGGCCGAAGTTCACCGCCTCGATCGACCACCGGGGCTGCGTCGACCTGTCGGTGGGCATCGCGGCGGCGTTCGACCTGCGGCTGAACCTGTGGATCAAGCAGTACCAGTACACCCCCTTCACGCTCACCCTCGGCTCGTGGACGCTATACCACCGCTGCCCGGACGGCAGCCAACCGCTCACCGTCGCCACCACCGGGCCGAGGGCGTTCGAGGTCGGCCGACCCGCGAACGCGCAACTCCTCGCCGCCGGCGGTTCCCCTCCCTACAGCTGGAGCGCCACGAACCTGCCGGCCGGCCTGGGCCTGTCGACCGGTGGCGTGCTGAGCGGGACGCCGACCACCACCGGCACCGTGAGCGCGGCGGTCCGGGTCGCCGACCAGCGCGGCGCCACCGCCACGGCCACCGTGCGGTTCACCGTCTCCGGACCGGTCGGCCTCACCCCCGCCACGTGGCAGACCGCCCGCACGCGCATGGCCTACACCCAGTACCTCGACATCGGCGACTGCTACGACCGCGCGCTGAGCTACCGCGCCACCGGCCTGCCGCCGGGGTTGGCCCTCGTGGGCGGTGCCGCGCAAGGCGTCCTCGCCGTGTCCGGTGTCCCGACCAGGACCGGGACCTTCGACGTCACGGTGGACGCCACCTGCCTGGGACAGGCCATGACCCTGCGGGTGCGGCTGCGCGTCGACGAGCCGCCCGCCCCCACCCCGGGGGAGGTGCGCGCCTTCGGCGTGGTCGTCGGAGCGGAGGACGGCACGGCAGGACCGTTCCACCACGTCTCGCAGGTGCGACCGAGCCCGGACGGCCGCTACCTCGCCGCCGCGGTCGGGATACCGCAGGCGCTCGTCGTGCACGACACCGTGCTCGAGACCACGATCGCCCTCACGCACGGTCTGGGCAGCTCCGGCACCGGGCACGGTAGCTGGTCGTCGAACCTGGCGTGGTCGCCCGACAGCCGCTACCTGGCCTTCTCGGCCGTGGACTACCTGATCTCGGGTGCGCCCGCGAACCCGGACGGTTATTACGACTCGTACGACATCTTCCTGTGGGACAGCCAGGAGCGGCGGATCGAGGGGGTGATCGGCGCCGGTGACTCCGACACGGAGAGCGAAAACCCGGTGTGGTCGCCCGACGGCAACCTCTTGGCGTTCAGCGACAGCAAACGCGGTGGGAGTGGGCCGGGCGTCGTGCGCACGTGGAACCCCTCGTCCGGGACCACCACGATCCTGCCCTGCGGCACCGGGTCGAGTTGTCGCCTGCTCGCGTCCTCGACACCGGGAGCGACCGAGCCGTGGAGCGCCGACTCCCGGTACCTGTCGATCGTCGAGCACGAGGAGGACGACTACTACGCCACGACGGGCCTGCGGGTGTGGGACCGCGCCACCGGCGGCTCCAAGCCGGTCGACGCGCCGGGCACCTCGGGCGTACGCCTCGCGGTCGACGGCCGGACGGCCCTGCTGTACCGCTACGAGAACGGCCGGCCGGGCAGCCGGGTCTCCCTGGCCGACGTGGCGAGCGGCGCGGTGCTCAAGACCTTCGAGGTGCCGGTGAGCGTCGGCAGTTCCGAGATGGTGGCCGCGTCGGTCCTCTCCCGGACCGGCGGCCACTTCGTCGGCTGGGCGTGCCTGGACAACGTCTCGCCGCGCTGCGGCCCGGCGGTCGTCGACACCGCCACCGGCGCCGTGAACACCTCCCTCACCGGCATCGGCGCGTTCGTGGCCTGGGTCGGCGACTCGGCGGTGTTCAAGGACCGCCCGGGCGCGCAGACGTGCCTCACCGCCCTCTCGCCTACCACCGGTGCCCGTCGCCCACTCGGGTGCACGGGCCTCGACACCGCCGGAGCCGACGCCACGGGCGTCTTCGTGGTCGTCTCCCGCGCCCCCGGGATCACCGGCCTGGCGAAGGTCGCGGTGTGACCCCTCCGCGACCACCGGGTCCCGTCGCGCGAGTTCATCCCTTCACGGCCCCCCCGGTGAGGCCCTCGGTCAGGAACCGCTGCCCCAACCCGTACATGACCGCGACCGGGATGCTGATCAGCAGCGAGGCCGCCGCCAGCTGTCCCTGCGGCACGACGTCGCCGAAGATCATCGACTGCATGCCGACGGGCAGCGTCTTGTAGTCGTCCCTGGTGATGAATACGAAGGCGAACAGGAACTCGTTCCACGCGTTGGTGAGCGTGAACAGCGCGACCGCGAGCAGGCCCGGTTTGGCCAGCGGCAGCACGATCCGGACGAACGCGCCGAACCGCGTGCAGCCGTCGACCAGTGCGGCTTCCTCCAGGTCGGCCGGGATCGACCTGAAGTAGCCGACGAGCAGCCACGTCGCGAACGGCAGGGTGAACGTGGGGTAGGCGAGCACGAGCGACCACAACGAGTCGTTCAGCCCGATCCCGCTCATCATCTGGTACAGCGGGATGAACAGCAGCGCGCCCGGCATCACGTAGGTGAGCAGGATCGTCACCGTGAAGCTCTCCGAACCGCGGAACCTCAACCGTGCCAACGCGTAGCCGGCCAGCGCCGCGCAGACCAGGGCGATCGCGGTGGACGCCACCGACACCAGGATCGTGTTGACGTACCAGGTGCCGAACGCCCTGCCCGCGAACAGGTTGGTGAACTGCTCGGTGCTCCACGGGGTCGGCCAGAGGTCGTCGGTGCGCGCGACGATCTGGGTGTCGGACTTGAACGCCGTGACCGTCATCCAGTAGAGCGGGGCGAGCACGAAGCCCAGCAGGCCCACGAGCGCGATCCCCGAGCCGGTGCCGCCGACCAGGCGCGCGGCCAGTCGGTCGCCCCGGGCGGCGAGCGCGGAGACGACCCGTCCGACAGCGGCCGCGAGCAGCACGAACACGCCCAGCACGAGCGCGGCCTTCCACGCGATGTGCGGCGACGCTCGCACCAGCACGAGCACCGAGACCACGACGACCACCCACGGCACCGCCCTGCGCTGGGCGGGGCTCAGCCGCCTGCGCCTCACGTCGCCCGTGCCCGGCAGGTCGCCGCGCCGCATCAGCCGCACGAGGATCACCACGAGCACGGCGACGATCGGCAGCATCACCAGCGTGACCGCCGCGCCCGCGCCCAGTTGCAGCTGCTGGATCGCCTTCGAGTAGGCCACCATCACGTACGGGGCGGTGGCGTCCCCCGGTCCGCCCTGGGTCATCAGCCAGATCAGGTCGAAGTTGTTGAACGTCCAGATCGACGACAGCAACACCGTCACGACCATGATGTGGCGCAGCCCCGGCAGCGTGATGTGCTTGAAGCGCTGCCACGGTGTGGCACCGTCCACGACGGCCGCCTCGTAGAGACCGCCGTCGATGGCCTTGAGCCCGGCGAGGAACGTCACCGTGAAGAACGGGACGCCCTTCCAGACGTTGACCAGGATGATCGCCGGCATCGCGAGCGCGGGGTCGGACAGCCACTCGGCGGGCCAGGAGTCGACGAGCCCGATCGCGGCGAGGGCGGGCCCGATCCCGGAATCGGTGAGCAGGACGTTGACGCTGCCGAAGATCGGGTCGAACAACGACCGCCAGGTGAAGGCCGTGACGACCGTCGGCACCACCCACGGCAGCAGGATCACCCCGGCGACGATCGCCCGGCCGCGTCGCATGTGGTGCAGCATCAACGCCGCGATGAGGCCGAGGGTCACCTTGAAGACCTCGGCGTACGCGGTGAAGACGAACGAGTTGAGCACGCCCTTGTGGAACACGGCGTCGTCGACGAGCGCGGTGTAGTTGTCCAGCCCGACGAAGACCGTCCCCGCGCCGTGGCGCTCCGTGGTGCTGGTGAGGACCGAGCTGGCGATCGGGACCAGGATCAGGCCTGCGACCAGCACCAGCGTCGGCCCGATGAACACCGCGGCGAGGCGCCAGTCGCGCCCGAGCAACCGCTGCGACGGGGTGAGCGAGGACGACGCCCCCGGCGCCGGACGGGCCGGTGGTGGACGCAGGACGGTCACTGCCCGTAGCCCTGCTGCTCGAAGACCTGCACGATCCGGGCGTGGGTCGAGGCGACGGCGTCGGCCGGCGGGGTGCCCTGGATGACCGACTGCATCATGTCGGTCAGCAGGTAGGCGGCGGTGGCGGCTTGCTCGCCGGGGCTCGGGGCCTGGGGGAAGGCGTAGCCGGTACCGGTGGTCAGCGGGAGCGGCGCGCGGGTCTGCTCCCGCAGCGCGGGGAAGGCCGGGTCACCGCTGGTGTAGTACGGGTCGGAGTCCCACACCCGGTCCCACGCGGGGTTGACCAGGCACGGCGCCCCCTTCGCGACACCGAGCAGCGCGCTCCCGCCGGCCATGAACTTCGCCACCAGCTTGGCGAGGTCGGGGTTCTTCGCCCCCTTGAACACCACGAACGAGTTGGACTCGCCGTACGCGAGCGGCCGGTCGATCGCCGGTCCGGTGGCGCCGTTGAACGGGTGCGTGTTGGCGTAGACCGGGTTGTTCTTCGTCTTCGAGTCGGCGTAGACGCTGAACTGGTTGAGCGTGAGCCCCAGGACCTGGGCCAGCCAGTTCTCGTTGTTGCTCGAATCGGTCCAGCTCCCGACACCGGGTGGCAGCATCGGCGCGTACTTCGGGTTCGTGTAGGTGTCGCCGATGAACGTGACGGCGGCGACGGTCTCCGGCGAGTCGAACACCACCTTCGTGCCGGTGTTGTCCGCGATGGCACCGCCGTAGCAGTTGATGACGTTCACGATGAAACCGTTGGCGTCGCCGGAGCGGTTCACCGTGAGGCCCCAGCCGAAGCGCCGCTTCGCCGGGTCGGAGACCTCCAACGCGTTGTCGCGCAGCTCTTCCCACGTGTAGTGGGGCTTGAGCGGGAGGCCCTTCTCCTCGTACCAGTCCTTGCGCAGGTACATCGCGGTCGCGATGAAGTGGTAGGGGATCGCGTACCAGCGCCCGCCGAACACGCAGAAGTTGGCCGCCTCCGTCGCGGGCTCTCCGTAGAGCGCGCGCATCTCCTCGACCACGTCGGTGACGTCGGTGAGGGCGCCGAGGTTGTGGAGCTGGCCGACGAACCGCCGATCGCTCATGAAGGCCAGGTCGCGGCTGGTGCCCGCCTTCACCTCGGTGTCCATCTTCGCGACCATGTCGCCGGCGTCACCGGAGACCAGGTCGTTGCCGATCGTGGTGCCGGTGGCCTGCGCGAACGCCTGCAACGACCTGTCCAGCGCCTGGTTGGCGGCCTCCGAGTAGAGCTTCTGCGAGAGCATCCCCACGGACCCGCCGCGCAGCGCGGCGGCCTGGTCGAGCAGCGCCTGGGGCACCTGGACGTCGAGCTGCGGCACGGCGGGGCCGCCTCCGCAACCCGCGAGACCGAGCGCGCCCAGCGCGCTCATCCCGAGGAACGTGCGCCTCGACAAATCCCTTTTCTCTTCCACGACAACTCCTCCCGCGCCCGGTCCAGCGGGCGCTTGCCGGTGGGGGCGACGTCGCACCCGCCGGGACAGCGGGCGAGTGCCGCGCTGCCGGGTCGTCCAGGCGGCGAACGACGCCGAACTGCTGGTGCGTTGTCCTGGCAGCCCGTCGAACAACCCGGACGGACTACGGGGCCGCCGCGGTACCGGGTCCGCGCCGGGCACGGGCTCCAGCGCCGGTACGGCCGCCCGGTCTGCGGGGTCGAGGGCCCCGCTCGACAACCATCGCGTCGGCCACGCTCCGCGCGACACCGCCAACCAGCCGCACTCCGAACCGCACGGCACCGGCGATGTCGGGAAGTTCCGCGCAATGGCCTTCGTCGATATCGCGGAAGAGTTTCGCGTGGGTGTTGCCGGCCTTCCGGCCCGCGATCCGCATCGCCGCCGTCGACACCCGACTACACCACGTGTGAGACGGCCCGGTGTCCGGGTTTCACGGCCGTGCTCGCATGCAGTCGACCCAGGGTGCGGTGGTGACGACGATGTCGGCAGTCCTTCAGGCGCCACGTGCGGGTTTGCGAGACTGCCTGTGCCGACGCGGCGACCGACGAGCCGACCAGGGACAGCAGGAGCACCGAGACGAGGGCGAGTACCGATCTGGCGATCCGGAACACCACTCTCACCGAATCCTTCCCGGACTGGCGTGGAAACGCTTCGGTCGACGCTAGCGGCCGGATCTCAGAATTCGCTGAGCTGGGTACGGGACGAGGGCTTGCCGGTACCGGTGGGCGACCGCCGGCGGTACGGCCTCGTCAGCAGCGGACGGGGCCGGGGCCTTTGCGCACTACATTGATCTTGGTTTCCCGTGTCGCGTCCTGTTCGGCGAGCGCGTGTGCGGTGAACGCCCTGGGAGCGGCAGCTTGGCGCAGTTCGTCCAGGAAGGCTGTGGGGGCGCTCAACACGACGATGTCGTAGGCGGTACCAGGGCGGTCGTCCTGGCTGCCGACGGCGAGCGGACTGTCGGTGGTGTTGCCGTCGAGTACGCGGGAGAGGTAGACGACGTCTTGTGCGGGCGCGTACACGCCGACGACGAGACCGCGGCCGAGCCCTGTCCTGCCCTCGACGATGACCGGCACGCACCGGTTCACGGATGCGCCGTGCACCGGGGACAGAACTCGGATGGAAGTCGGGCGGAAGAACGAGAAACAGCACAGGGTTATCAGTAGTACGGTGGCCAGGGTCGCGCATAACGAAACCGGCTTCGGTCTGAATCGCCCGAGGTGGATGCCGCCGTACACGTCGCGCGCTTGGATGATCGATCCGGACGAGTCCGTGACCGAGTTCGAGGTTCCGGCGTGCGACTGGTGATCATGCCCCATCGGCCCATCATGGCATTTCGCGACGAATGGGCGTCGGGACGGTCCGATACCTGCCGACTGCCCGGTCGGCGACCGGTCGTGGCAGCGATTCGACCAGGAGGCCCTGGGTGTCGGGCTGCGGTGGAATTCCTGTCCCGATCGTGGCTCGACGACGGGCAGAGCCGGTATCGGCGGATTTTCAGGAGGTGAGCACGAGCGGCATCTCGGGGAGGCGACCGTCGATGATGCGGCGGAGCAGGTGCGGGAGTTCGGCGGGGAGCAGTGTGTCGCCGCTGGTGCCCTCGGCCGGCCTGCTCGCCCACGACTACGAGTCCGACCTCCCCCTCAACCTCCTCTGGACCGCCTTCCAAGAGGCTGCACCCGCCGGACGAGGTGCGGGCGGCTCGCTCGAAGACACGCCTGACCGCCGCCGGGGCAGCTCTGATCACGCCGTCCCGCGGTCGTAGAAGTCGGCCTCGGGGGAGGTACCCGTCCACAGACGAACGAGGCGCCTGGCTGCCGAGCGTCCTCGACGGCCCGTTCCGGCCACGGGCCAGCGGACCGACCCGGTGGTGCGGCGGCGTCAGTTCGGTCCGGTGCCCTTGAGGTAGCGCAGGACGGCGGTGACGCGCCGGTCGGCCCGGTCGTCGGGTGGCAGGTCCAGCTTGGCGAAGATGCTGCGGATGTGCTTGTGCACCCCTCCTTCGGTGATGACGAGCCGTTCGGCGATGGCGGTGTTGCCGAGCCCTTCGGCCATGAGCGCGAGCACGTCCCGTTCGCGCGGGCTCAACCGGCCCAGCGCGGTGGTGTGCGGGTTCCGGGCCAGCAGTTGGCCCACCACCTCGGGGTCCACGGCGGTGCCGCCGGCCGCCACCCGGTGCAGCGCGCCGAGGAACTCCTCGACCCGCCCCACCCGTTCCTTCAGCAGGTAGCCGAGCCGGCCGGTGCCCGAGGCCAGCAGCTCGGTGGCGAACGCCTGCTCCACGTACGCCGAGAGCACGAGCACCGCGAGGCCCGGCCGGCGGCGCCGGGCCTCGACGGCCGCCACGATCCCCTCGTCGGTGTGGGTGGGCGGCATCCGCACGTCGACGATGGCGACGTCCGGTTCGTGCTCGGCCACCGCGGCCAGGAACGACCCGGGGGTGTCGGTGGTGGCCACGACGTCGAGCGACTCGGCGCGCAGCAGCAGCGCCAGCCCTTCGCGCAGCAGCGGGTCGTCCTCCGCGATCACGATCCGCACGGCAGCTCCACTTCCATCGTCGTCGGCCCCCCGGGCGGGCTGTCCAGGGCGAGTTCCCCGTCGTGCGCCTCGACCCGCCGGCGGATGCCGGACAGGCCCGACCCGCCGCGCTCGTCCGCGCCGCCCCGGCCGTCGTCGCGGACCCGCAGCAGCAGCCGGTCACCCTCCCGGCCCACCGTCACCACGGCGCTCGCGGCACCGCTGTGCTTGGCCACGTTGGAGAGGGCCTCGGCCACCACGAAGTACGCGGTGGCCTCGACCGAGGCGGCGCACCGGCCCGGCACGTCCACCACCACCTCGCACGGCACGCCGCAGCTGCCCGCGAGCCCGGCCAGGGCACCGGCGAGCCCGCGGTCGGCCAGCACCGGGGGCAGGATGCCGCGGACCACCGCGCGCAGCTCGGCGAGCGCCTGTTCGGCGGCGTCCTGCGCCCGGTCCAGCACGGCACCGGCCGCGGTCGGGTCCCGGTCCAGGGCTCGTCGCGCGGCACCGAGCAGCACGGTCACCGCGACCAGCCGGTTCTGCGTGCCGTCGTGCAGCGACCGCTCGATGCGGCGCAGCTCGGCGGCGTGCGCGTCGAGGGCGGCGGCACGGGTGGCGGTCAGCTCCGCGACGCGCAGTGAGAGGTCGGTGCCCGCGGGAGGTGCCAGCAGGCGCCGTCCCGGCCACTCCTGCACCCGGACCAGCGCCGGTCCGAGCCCGGTGATGAAGGCGGCGCAGAGCACGCCGGTCAGCGCCACGGCCAGTGCGTCGCCGAGGTCGGTGACGGCCCAGGGGATGGGGCTGGGGGTGTTGTCGTCGGGCGGCAGCAGGTGGTACCAGAGCGGGTACGTCGTGTTCTGCAGCGCCGTGACCGGCATCGCGATCCCGGCGAACCCGGCGGCCAGGCCGGCGGTGGCGTGCAGCGGCAGCCAGGCCAGCTCACGCCGCACGGTCGCGTCGCGCAGCGCGGCGCCCACCCGGCGCGGCACCGGGCCGGCGTCGAGGACACCGAGCCGGGCCCGTTCCCGGTCCGCGGTCGTCCGCAGCGCGCGCAGGGCGGCGGGCAGCAGGACGACGCCGACACCGACGCAGCCGAGCAGCGCGACCACGCCGAGCCGGACGAGAACGGACAGCGCGAGCAGCGCCGTGCCGAGACCCCCGACCAGGCGCGCGACGGCGTCCGACGACGCCCGCAGGCGCTTCCGCACCTGTGCCATGCCACCCCCCGGCCGAACCTTACCGATCAGCACAACCCGCGGTGCCCGCGGATCGAGCTGCCCGTCACGGCCCGCCCCTCGGCACGACGGGCCGGGGTGCCATCACCACCCCGGTCGTCCAGCAGGCTGGATTGTCCACCGGGGTGCGGGTGGGCAGCCTGGAGCCGGTCGGTCATCGCAGGACCGGCACCCGCTGAGCCCCAGGAGTTGTCCACGTTGTCCACGTCCTCTTCCCGGCAGGATCGACTCCCTTCCTCGCGCTGTCGCCGCGTGGTCACCATGACGGCGGCGGTGGTGGTCGCGGCGAGCGGCCTCGCGTTCGTCGGCCCGATCCCGACGGCCCGGTCCGAGCCCCGCCACGACGCGGTCCAGCAGGGCCTGGACGGACTCGTCGGTGCCGACCGGCACCCCGGGGCGCTGGCCGCCGTCCGGGACCGGCGCGGCCGGACCCAGCACTACACGGCCGGGGTGGGTGACCTGGGGACCGGCGGCCGGGTGCCGACGAACGGCAGGGTGCGGATCGGCAGCGCGAGCAAGATGTTCACCTCCGTCGTCGTGCTGCAGCTCGTCGGGGAGGGCCGGGTGGAGCTCGACGCGTCGATCGAGACGTACCTGCCGGGCCTGGTGCGGGGCAAGGGCGTGGACGCCGGCAGGATCACGGTCCGCCAGCTGCTCCAGCACGACAGCGGCCTGCCCGACCACACCGGCTCGATGTTCCGGTCCGCGGCCGACTTCCTGGCCTACCGGCACGTCTACCTCGACCCCCGCGAACTGCTCGACCTGGCGAACGCCAGGGAGGACGGGCGTGCCGCCGGCGGCGGTTGGTCCTACAGCAACACGAACTACCTCCTGGCCGGCCTGATCGCCCAGCGGGTCACCGGCCGCCCGTTCGACGAGTTGGTCACCACCCGGGTCGTCCAGCGGATCGGTCTGCGCGACACGTACGCGCCCGCGGTCGGCGAGCAGGACGTCCGCGGCCGGCACCCCAGGGGGTACCAGCGTGACCCGGCGACCGGCGAGCTGGTCGACTTCACGCGGATGGACCCGGGCTGGGGGTGGGCGGCGGGCCACCTGGTCTCCACGCCGGGCGACCTCAACACCTTCCTGCGCGCGCTGCTCGGCGGTGAGCTGCTCGAACCGGCCCAGCTGGCGCAGTTGCGCACCACCATCCCGACGGACCCGGAGTCGGAGGCCGGTCCGGGGTACGGGCTCGGCGTGTTCAGCATGCCGTTGAGCTGCGGAGGGGTCGCGTGGGGCCACGGCGGTGACATCCCCGGCTACTCGACCGTCAGCGCGGCCACCGACGACGGTCGCGCGGCGACCGTCGTGGTCACCTCGCTCAACGGGTCGGTGGAGGACGAGTCCGTCGCCGCGGACCACGGCGCGCTCGTCGACGCCGCGCTGTGCGCGAGCTGACGCCGGACGGAGGGCCGGGCCCTCGCGTCGTCCCACCCGGAGGTGGTGCTGGCTGTACCGGAGGTGTCCAGCACGGGGGGTCGTGCGCCGTCCGGGCGGTGACGACACTGAACGCGTCGGTGCGAAGCATCCAATTGGAGAGTGTCCCTTGTCGAATGATCTCAGACGCCCGGTCACAACCCGGTCGGGTCCCGCGCGTCGGCGTCGTGGCGCGGTCGCCGCGGCGATGGCGGCCGTGGCGGTCGCCGGGCTCACGCTGACGGAGGTGGCGTCGGCGGGCGCGTCGGGCGACAGGTCGAAACCGGCCCACGACAAGGCGTTGCAGGCGGGCATGGAGGAACTGGTCGGCGACGGGTCACTGCCCGCGCTGCTGATGTCGGTGCGGGACCGGAACGGGCGCGTGAAGAACTACACCGCCGGGGTGGGTGACATCCGGACGAGGTCCGAGGTGCCGTCGGACGGTTACGTGCGGATCGCCAGCATCACGAAGATGTTCACCGCCGTGGCGGTCCTGCAGTTGGCCGACGAGGGCAAGCTCGCGCTGGACGACACGGTGGAGGAGTTCCTGCCGGGCGTGGTGCGGGGCAGCGGCGACGGTGCGGCGATCGACGGCCGGACGATCACGATCAGGCAGCTGCTGAACCACACCGGTGGGATGCCCACCGGGATTCCCTTCATGTCCAACGGCATCCTGCCGGTCAAGGACCGGTACTTCGAGACCCGGGAGGTGCTGGACGCGGCGTTGACGCAAGCACCGGCGTTCGCCCCGGGACAGGACAGGGTGTGGGCGTACAGCAACGTCGGCTACATGCTGCTGGGTCTGGTGGCGCAGAAAGTGGCGGGACGCCCCTTCGCCGAGGTGGTCACGGACAAGATCGTCAACCGGATCGGGCTGAAGGAGACGTACTACCCGGGTCCGGGCGACCGCGACATCCGTGCCCCGCACCCCCGGGGTTACCTGCTGCCCAGGGACGACGCGGGCAAGCCGATCGCCGGTGACCTGATCGACATCACCCGGTTCGACCCGTCGATCGCCAGTGCCGCGGGGCAGATGATCGCCACCCCGAGCGACGTGAACAAGTTCCTGGTCGCCCTGCAGGACGGCCGGCTGATCACGCCCGGTCGGCTGGCGGAGATGCGTCAGGTGGTGGACGCGCCCGGTTTCCCCGCCGGCTGGCGCTACGGCCTGGGCGTCATCGAGATGAAGCTCAGCTGCGGGGTCACCGCGTACGGCCACGGCGGCGACGCCGACGGTTTCCAGACCCGCGCCGCGATCACCCCCGACGGCCGGGCGGTCACCGTCGCCGGGACGAACGACGAAGTCCAGCAGTACGAAGTCCTCGCCTTCTTCGACAAGGCCCTGTGCGCCACGAAGTAGGAGTCCCGCACGCGTGAACCCCGTGCCTGCCGACGAACTCCGTCC
>NZ_JBPKJK010000141.1:0-22696 GCF_051756985.1 Saccharothrix sabaoui | reverse complement strand
CTTCCCCAGCAGCGGGCACGGGCAGGATCAGTTCCACCAGCTCGCGCGCGCTGCGCGCGGGGCCGTCCACGCCCAAGGCTTGCACCGAGGCGTAGACGCCCTCCATCACCAGCGCGAGCTTGTCGGCGAGCGCGCCCGGTTCGACGACGCCCTCCAGCTGGCCCGTCAACTCGCCGAACCGGGCGCGCATCCACTCCTTCGTGGCCACGGCCTTGCGGTGGGCGGGCAGCTCCGGGTCGGGGAACTCCGCCAGTGCCATCAGGAACGGGCAGCCCCGGCACCGGCTCGGGTGGACCTGCACGATCAGCTCGTCGAACGCGGCCAGGACGCGCTCGCGCGCACCTCGGCCGTCGGCCTTCGTGGCCTCGCTGAACCAGGCCCGGTAACTGGTGTCCGCCCGCTCGACGTAGGCCGCGACCAGTTCGTCCTTGGACCGGAAGAGCCGGTACAGGGTGGTCGGCGCGACCCCCGCCTCGGCGGCCACGCGATCCACGCCGACCGCGTGGATGCCGTGCCAGTAGAACAGCTCGTGCGTCACGCTGAGGACGTGCTCACGCGTTTCGGCGGCGGAACGGCGCACCTGTACCTCCCGGCGGCGCTTCGTTGGGGAACTCTCCCTACCTGTATTCCAACGTAGCACCAGCCGGCTCGCCGCGCGGGGGTGGAAGTGGAGCGGGGGGTGGAAGTGGAGCGGCGCTGACCCACTTCCGGTGGCGGATCAGGCGTAGGGCCTCAACCGCCACTCCTCGCCCTCGGCCTGCGTGGCCGCCTCGCGCAGCTGCCCGTACCCCTGGGCGGCCGACACCAGGGTCACGTGGTGGTGCCAGCCCCGGAACGAGCGGCCCTCGAAGTGCCGCAGGCCGTACTCCTCGGTCAGGCGGGGGACCTGGGCGTCGACCTTCCGGTCGGCCCGCAGCAGGCCGACCAGCTCGCCGATGCCGGTGGACCCGAGGTTGGTCACCCACACCGCGCGCGGGCGGGCCTGCCCCGCGGGCCACTCGGCCAGCACGTGGCGCAGCCAGGGCGACCGGCCGGGCCGCCCGTCCGCCTGCCCCGAGTACCCGGTCAGCGTGGCCACCACGAACTCGGAGGTGGTGACCGCGCCGGTGACCTCGTCCCGCACGCCCAGCGAGGTCCGGCCGGACCGGGCCGCCGCCGCGACCAGCTGCCCGATCGTGCGCGGCTGGTTCGGCGCGCCGACCAGGTTGACCGGCGCCACCGGCGTGCTCGTGGACACCTGCGCCAGGTAGCGCATGCCCCTCTCCTCCAGGCCGCCGAGCAGCGGCAGCAGGCCGGGGTCACCGCTGAGGTCGACGACGACGGGAGCGGCGGGCAACCCCCAGTTGCCCGTCATCTCGTCGAAGCAGTCGAGCAGGTACTGCCAGGTCCGCCTGGACCGCTCGTCCTCCGGGACGCGGGTCTTGGCGCGGCGCTCCACGTCGTCGTCCCACGCCTTCGGCATGACCAGCCGCCAGTTGACCGGCACCGCGCCCTGGTCCCCCGCGAGGAAGACGCCGACGGCGCGCTGGCAGTTGAGCATGCGCCCGGCCGACGGCGCGTACTGCCGGGCGACCGCCACCGAGTTGTCCCCGTTCTTGGGGAACACCACCTCCTTCACCACCCACGCCCTGGGCCGCAGCGCGCGGTCGACGCGCCCGGCCAGGCGGCCCCGCACCGGCGCCCACGCCCACGGGCTCTGGTTCACGAACTGCTGCAACGACTGGTCGGCGTCCCGGCCGACCACCATCTCCGAGATCCTCCGGATCGACTTCCGCCCCGGTACGAGGAGCAGCCCCCTGACGTAGGTCTCGGCCCAGCGGCGCTGGTCGGACCTGCCCAATGTCGTGAACAGCTCGTCGCAGTACTCAGACAGATCGAATAAATCGGACGGGTCGGCGCCCGCCGACACCGCTTGGAACATGTGCACAGTTCGTCCCCTCCAGCAATCGGATAGCCGTCGAACGAACCCCCCAGGGTGCGTTCGCCACTTGGTCTGAGCTAGGCACAGCACATTCCGAAGGAGATCTCACGGCATCACAAATACACCGTCGTGCCCGCGGTCACACCGCCGCTCCCGATAGCTCCAGCACCACCGGCTCGCGGCTCCGCGCACGGACGGCAGTCCCTCATCATGATCGCCCCAGTCCCCCAGCAGCCGGTCTGCACAGACCGGTCGTCCCCGGTGCGCAACAACGCGCCGCGGACTTCCACAGATTTTTCAAGACGTGGACGGTAATTGTCCAGACTTGACTTGTGGTGGCATTCCCGGTTCCAGTGACCGCGCATTCGGCTTTCCGCATCCCACCGCGAAGCGCGCACAACCGGGCCGGGCGACCACCGGTGGTGCGCGGTCGCCCGGAAAACGGAGGTCACGGTGTCGGCCCCCCAAGCCGACCTTCTCCGCGATCCCTCTACGTAATGAACCGAATTACATTCGCATTACCGGCGGGCAACGGCACGGAGCGCTCGCCCTCGACCGGCCCGGCCGGCGGGGACGACCGGCGCCGAGCGCCGCGCACCCCTGGAACAACACCGGACGAGCCCCCCGTGGCGGCAGACGTGACCATCGACCCTCCCCGTCGCAGTTTCACCGCAAGGTAGCCAGACATGCGCCGAGAGGCCATCGTGAGTCGCCGGAGCGCCACCGGAGCTCCGCGTTCCCCCAGGTGAGCCGGGTCGCCTCGCGCGCGCCCGGCACGCCGGCGCGCGGAGCGCCCGCACTTCGTCAAGTCCGCGGGACGCGCTCACAGCGGCAGGTGCAGGACGACGGTCGCGGGAGCGAACTCCGGCGACTCGACGGGCACCAGCCGGAGCTCCCGCACCTCCGCCCCGGGACGGCGGAAGCGGCGCACCCGCGACCGCCGCTCACGGACGATCCTCTCATCCCACCAGTGCCGGAAGCGCGTGCTCGCCGCCGACAGTTCGGCCACCCGCCGGGCGACCTCCTCGTCGCCCGGCGCCCGCGCCACCTCGGCCCGCCAGGCGGCCACCGCGTCGCGCGCCTCGTCCTCCCAGTCGACGACCCGCTCCCGCGCCACCGGCGAGGTGAGCAGCCACGCCAGCAGGTTCCGGCCGGTCACGGGCAACGCGCCCCAGTCGTCGTACCAGGCCGCCGACGCGGCGTTCCACGCCAGGACGTCCCCGTGCCGCCCCACCGCGTGCACCGGGTGCGGGTCGTCGGCCGCCGCGGCGACCAGGCACTCGACCAGCTCCTCCGCCGACGTGTCGCCGACCAGCGGCCGGGGACGCGCGACGTGGCCGTGCACCAGGACGTGCGCGTAGCGGCGCTCGTCCTCGCTCAGGCGCAGCGCGCGCGCCAGGCTGTCCAGCAGCTCCACCGAGGGCCGCACGTCGCGGCCCTGCTCCAGGTACGCGTACCAGGTGGGGCTGATCCCCGCCAGCACGGCGACCTCCTCCCGGCGCAGGCCGGGCGACCGCCGGCGGGCACCCGCCGGGAACCCGGCGCCGGCCGGGTCGAGCCGCTCCCGGCGGCTGCGCAGGAACCGGCCCAGTTCGGCCGGTTCCGCGTTGTGCGTTGCCACTCTGCTGTTCACCTCCCCGCGGACGCGCACCGCTCTCAGCTGGTGTGGTTGTACTGGTAGGACGGGTCGGCCGCGTGGTCGTCGTCGCCGAACTCGGTGACGACCTTGTCGGTGACGTGGATGTTGACCATCTTGGCGTTGCCCGGTCCGAGGTTGGTGAACGCGTGCGGCACGCCGGTGCGCACGATCAGCACGTCCTCGGGCCCGGCGTCGCGCACCTCGCCGTCCGCCTCCACGCGGACGCGGCCCTCGATGATGATGAAGACCTCGTCGTACGGGTGGCTGTGGCGACGCGGTCCCCGACCGGGCGCGACGTCGACGATGAACGCCGACGACGTGGTGCCGTGGGCGCCACCGTCGAAGATGTGGGCGGCCACCTCACCCGCGATGCGCACGGTGGGCAGGCTGTCCTTGCTGACGACCTCCACGTGCTCCTCCTTCCTCCTGGCTGTCCCCGGGAGCCGCCCGGGGCGCGGTTGCTCAGAGCCGGAACAGGCCCGGGTCGGACACGACGACGTCCAGCAGCACCGGACCGTCGGCGTTCAGCGCCCGGCGCAGGGACGACTGGAGCTGCTCCGGGGTCTCGACGCGCTCGCCGGCGATGCCGAACCCGCGCGCGAGCTGCGCCATGTCGACGCCGCTGAGGTCCCAGCCCTCCCGCCACGCCTTCTGGCTCACGTCGTCCAAGTAGTACTTGAGCGACAGGTAGCCGGAGTTGTTGGGGATGACGAACGTGACCGGGAGGTTGTACTTGCCGGCCGACCACAGCGCCTGGATGGTGTACTGCGCCGAGCCCTCGCCGACCACGACGACGGTGCGCACGTCGGGCCGGGCGACCGCGTAGCCGACGGCGCCCGCGAACGGGAAGCCCAGGGCGCCGGAGGCCGTGGCGTAGTAGCCGTTGTCCGGCCCCAGCGGGATCTGCTCGTGGAACGGGGCGCGGCCGATGGGCAGCTCCTCGAACACCTGCGCGTCGGAGGGCAGTTCCTGCGACAGCACGTGGAACAGGTAGGGCTCGGTGATCGGGGTGGACGCCTCGGGCGTGGGGATCGGCTCGGCCAGCGGGGCCAGCGGGACGCGCTGGCGCTGCGGCAGCAGGGTCACCAGGTCCCGCACGAACGCGGCCGGCGGCGTGACGTAGGCGTCGGCCGCCATGGACCAGGCCGCCGCCTCGGGGTCGTCGGTGACGTGGATGAAGCGGGTGTCCTCCGGCAGCTTGGGCGCGTCGCTCTGGTCCAGCGGCGCGGGCGCGGTGGAGAACAGGTCCGCCGTGGTGAACAGGGTGAAGGTCGGGCTGCCCAGCACGATGACGACGTCGTGCTCGCCGAGCTTGGCGTTGATCAGCTCGGGCAGCGGGGCGAGCACCCCGCCGAACAGCGGGTGGTTCTCCGGGAACGCGCCGCGCGGCCACACCGGGCTGCCGTAGACGCGGGCGTTGAGCCGTTCCGCCATCTTGATCAGGTCGCGCCGGGCGCCGCCGATCTCCACGCCCGGACCGGCGACGATCGCCGGGTTGGCCGCCGAGTTCAGCGCGTCCGCCACGCCGGCGAGCACCTGCGGGTCGGGCACGACGGCGGCCTGCACGTTGCGCACCTTGTACGGCGCGGAGTTGCCCGGGCGGACCCAGTCGTCCTCGGGCACGCCGACGTACACCGGGCCGGCCGGGGCCTGCTTGGCGATGTGGTACGCCTTCTCGATCAGCGCGGGCACGTCCTGCGGGCGCGCGGCCTCGGCGGCCCACTTGATGTAGGGCTGCGGGAGCTGCGTCGCGCTGGGGGCGTTGAGGAACGGCGCGCCCTGCTGGAGCTTGCGCGCCTGGAGCCCGCCGATGATCACCATCGGGGTGTGGGCGCTGGCGGCGGTGTAGATGGAGCCCATCGCGTTGCCCGTGCCGGGCCCGCCGTTGATGATCACCAGGGACGGCTCGCCGGTGGCCTGGGCGTACCCGTCGGCCATGCCGACGACGGTCGCCTCCTGGAGGCCCATGATGAAGCGGAAATCGTCGGGCCACTGCTCGAACAATTTCATCTCGGTGTGGCTGGGATTGCTGAAGACGGTCGTCATCCCGAGCTGCCGGAATACTTCCAGCGCGTCTTCCCGAACGGTGCGGAACCCGTTGCCATCCGCGGTCACGATCACCACGCTCCTGTAGAGGTTCAAAACGTTCTTCCGGACCGGACTACGATCGCTACCCTCTGCCGGGCAGGGCTTGCGGACAAGGCAAGTACCGTGGTCGAGGGGCACTTCGTCAGCTGTTCGGCCGACCTCACGCAGTGCGCCGGGACGGCCTGCGACGCCTTGTCCGAGCACCTTCTCCGGAGAACTGTGTAATCCGCGCCCGGCCCCTCATCGACGGCGGGCGATCCGATCGGCGATTCGCCTTTTCGGCACGGCCGGGACCCGGATGACACGAGCAGTGAGGATGCGCGATGAGCAGTGAGCGAACCCGCCAGGTGGTGGAGAAGTACTTCACCGACCTCGAACGGGGCGATGTCGATTCGGCACTTCAGGCGCTGTCGCACGCCATCGACTTCGAGTTGCCGGTCGACCGGTACAACGAGGTCATCCCCTACCTCGGCCGCCACGTCGGCCTGCCCGCCGTGCGCAAGGCGTTCGCGGTGCGCGGCGAGACCACCGAGGTGCTCGACTACGCGTTGCGCGACGTGCGCGCCGAGGGCGACACCGCCTACGCGGTGATCTACACCCGGGCCGCCCCGCCGCCACCCACCCCGGTGACGCCTAGCAGACGCGCTGACCTGCGCCGGGCGTGGCCGACCGATCCGCTGTCGGTGTCCGCACGTAGGCTTGTCGCGTGGCCGATCCGTCGACCTATCGCCCCGCGACAGGCACCATCCCCGAAGCCCCCGGCGTCTACAAGTTCCGCGACGCCAGTGGCCGGGTGGTCTACGTCGGCAAGGCCAAGAACCTCCGCCAGCGGCTGAACTCCTACTTCGCCGACATCACGGGCCTGCACCCGCGCACCCGGCAGATGGTCACGACCGCGGCGGGCGTCGAGTGGACCGTCGTCGGCACCGAGGTCGAGGCGCTCCAGCTGGAGTACAACTGGATCAAGGAGTTCGACCCGCGGTTCAACGTCCGCTACCGCGACGACAAGTCCTACCCGGTGCTCGCGGTGACCCTGAACGAGGAGTTCCCCCGCCTGCACGTCTACCGCGGCCCGCGCAGGAAGGGCGTCCGCTACTTCGGCCCCTACGCCCACGCGTGGGCCATCCGCGAGACCCTCGACCTGCTGCTGCGCGTCTTCCCGGCCCGCACCTGCTCCGCCGGCGTGTTCAAGCGGCACGCCCAGATCGGCCGGCCCTGCCTGCTCGGCTACATCGACAAGTGCTCCGCGCCGTGCGTCGGCCGGGTCGACGCCGCCGAGCACCGCGACATCGTCGACGGCTTCTGCGACTTCCTCGCCGGCCGGACCGACTCCATGGTCAAGCGGCTCGAACGCGAGATGACCGCCGCCGCCGAGGAGCTGGAGTTCGAGAAGGCCGCCCGGCTGCGCGACGACCAGGCCGCCCTCAAGCGGGCCCTGGAGAAGCAGGCCGTCGTCCTCGGCGACGGCACGGACGCCGACGTCGTCGCCTTCGCGCAGGACGACCTGGAGGTGTCCGTGCAGGTGTTCCACGTGCGCGGCGGCCGGGTGCGCGGCCAGCGCGGCTGGGTCGTCGACAAGGTCGACGAGACCGGCACCGCGGGCCTGGTCGACCAGTTCGTCACCCAGTTCTACGGCACCCAGGCCGAGTCGGCGCGGGCGGAGTCCGCCCGGACCGGCGGCGCGGAGGGGGCCCCGGTGCCGCGCGAGGTGCTCGTGCCGGAGCTGCCGGAGGACGCGCCCGCCGTGGAGCGGTGGCTCACGGACCTGCGCGGCGCGAAGGTGGTGCTGCGCATCCCGCAGCGCGGCGACAAGCGGGCCCTCATGGAGACCGTGGAGCGCAACGCCAAGGAGGCGTTCCAGCAGCACAAGCTGCGCCGCGCGGGCGACCTCACGGCCCGTTCCGCCGCCCTCCAGGAGCTCCAGGAGGCGCTCGGCCTGGACACCGCGCCGCTGCGCATCGAGTGCACCGACATCAGCCACGTGCAGGGCACCGACGTGGTGGCCTCGCTCGTCGTGTTCGAGGACGGCCTGGCCCGCAAGTCCGAGTACCGCCGGTTCGCGATCCGCGAGGCCGCGGCGGAGGGCGACGTCGCCTCCATCGCCGAGGTGGTGCGCCGCCGCTTCCAGGCCTACCTGAAGGAGACCGCGTCCGGCGGCCCCAACCCCGGCATCGACCCGGAGACCGGCAAGCCCCGCAGGTTCGCCTACGCGCCGAACCTGCTCGTCGTCGACGGCGCCGGACCGCAGGCGCAGGCCGCGTCCGACGTGCTCGCCGAGCTGGGCATCACCGACGTGGCCGTCGTCGGCCTGGCCAAGCGGCTGGAGGAGGTGTGGGTGCCCGGCGACCCCGACCCGGTCATCCTGCCCCGCACCAGCGAGGCCCTCTACCTGCTGCAACGGGTGCGCGACGAGGCGCACCGGTTCGCCGTCGCCTACCACCGGCAGAAGCGGTCCAAGCGGATGACGGTCTCCGCGCTGGACGACGTGCCGGGACTGGGCCAGACCCGCCGGGCCGCGCTGCTCAAGCACTTCGGCTCGGTCAAGAAGCTCGGCGAGGCGAGCGTCGAGGAGATCAGCGCGGTGCCCGGAGTGGGCCGGCGCACCGCGGAGGCCGTGCACGGGACCCTGAACCGGGGGGCGCCCGACCCGGCCACCCCCGCCGGGGGCGCACCGGGCACGGCGGGTACCGAAGACGTCGGCGCGGCCGACCTTCAGAGGGAGCACACGTGAACGCACCGGCCGGCGAGAAGTCCGGCATCGAGGTAGCGGTGGTGACCGGCCTGTCGGGAGCGGGCCGCAGCACCGCCGCGAAGTGCCTGGAGGACCTGGGCTGGTTCGTGGTGGACAACCTGCCGCCCGAGCTGATCTCGACCATGGTGGAGCTGGGCGCGCAGGCCAGGGGGGCCATCACCAGGGTCGCCGTCGTGATGGACGTGCGCAGCCGCGCGTTCACCGAGGACCTCGCGGCGGTGATCAAGGACCTCGACGCCCGCGGCTACAAGCCGAAGGTGCTGTTCCTGGAGGCCACCGACGACGTGCTGATCCGCCGGTTCGAGTCGGTGCGCCGCGGCCACCCGCTCCAGGCCGACGGGCGCCTCGCCGACGGCATCGAGGCCGAGCGCGTCCTGCTCACGCCGCTGCGCGAGGAGGCCGACCTGGTGCTCGACACCTCGGCCCTGTCCGTGCACCAGCTGCGCGCCAAGATCGAGGACACCTTCGGCACCGAGTCGGCGACCCGCACCCGCGTCACGGTGCTGTCGTTCGGCTACAAGTACGGCCTGCCGATGGACGCCGACCTCGTCATGGACGTCCGGTTCCTGCCCAACCCGTTCTGGATCCCCGAGCTGCGCGAGCAGACCGGCCTGGACGGCGACGTGCGCAACTACGTGCTCACCCAGGAGGGCGCGGACGAGTTCCTCGACCGCTACCACGAGCTGCTGCGGCTCATCGGCGCCGGCTACCGGCGCGAGGGCAAGCGGTACCTGACGCTGGCGGTGGGCTGCACGGGCGGCAAGCACCGCAGCGTCGCCATCTCCGAGGAGCTGGCCGGCCGGCTGGCCGCCGAGGACGGCATGGCCGTCAAGGTCGTGCACCGGGACCTGGGACGCGAGTGAGCCCGAGAGCGGTAGCGCTGGGCGGTGGGCACGGGCTGCACGTCACGCTCACCGCGCTGCGCCGGGTGACCGACGACGTGACGGCCGTGGTGACGGTCGCCGACGACGGCGGTTCCTCGGGGCGGCTGCGCCGGGAGCTGGGCCTGCTGCCGCCCGGCGACCTGCGCAAGGCCATGGTGGCGCTGGCCTCCGACGACGAGGCGGGCGCGCTGTGGTCGGCCCTGTTCCAGCACCGGTTCGGCGGCACCGGCGCGCTCGCCGGGCACGCCGTGGGCAACCTCGTGCTGGCCGGCCTGCTGGAGCGGCTGGGCGACCCGGTCGCCGTGCTGCGCGAGGCGGGGCGGCTGCTCGGCGTGCGCGGGCGCGTGCTGCCGATGTGCACCGAGCCGCTGGAGATCGAGGCGGACGTCACCGGCCTGGACGAGGACGCCGACGTGCCGCGCCGCATCCGCGGCCAGGTCGCCATCGCCACCACCCCCGGCCGCGTGCAGCGCATCCGCCTGCACGGGCCGGGCGGCCCGGGGGAGGCCCCGCGCGGCTGCCCGGACGCCGTCGAGGCCGTGCTCGGCGCGGACGTCGTGCTGCTCGGCCCCGGCTCGTGGTTCACCAGCGTGCTGCCGCACCTGCTCGTGCCGGAGCTGCACGACGCGCTCGTCCGGACCTCGGCGCGCAAGGTCGTCGTCCTCAACCTCGTCCCCCAACCGGGCGAAACAGCGGGCTTTTCCCCGGAGCTGCACCTGGACGTGCTCAGCGAGCACGCCCCGCGGCTGCGGGTGGACGCGGTGATCGCCGACGCGGGCGCGGTGCCCGTGCCGGACCGGCTGCGCCGCGCCGCCGCAGCTCTGGGGGCCGAGGCGCACCTCGCGCCGATCGCCCTGGACGGCGCGCCGGACCGCCACGACCCGGCCGCGCTGGCGTCCAGCATCAGGCGGGCGTTGCACGGCCCCGCTGACGGGGCCGCGGGGGCGTCGAGTACAACGCTGTCGGACGACAGCGAGACCAGGGGAGGCGAGGCACCGTGGCGATGACGTCTGCGGTCAAGGACGAGCTGAGCAGGCTGGCCGTCTCCAAGACCTGCTGCCGGCGCGCGGAGGTCGCGTCGCTGCTGCGCTTCGCGGGCGGCCTGCACATCGTGGGCGGCCGGGTCGTCGTGGAGGCGGAGCTCGACCTGGGCTCCACGGCGCGCCGGCTGCGCCGGGAGATCCACGAGCTGTACGGGCACCAGTCCGACGTGTTCACCATCACCTCCAGCGGCCTGCGCAAGGGCACCCGGTTCGTGGTGCGCGTGGTCAAGGACGGCGAGGGCCTGGCCCGCCAGACGGGCCTGCTGGACCCGCGCGGCCGGCCGGTGCGCGGCCTGCCCGCCCCCGTCGTGTCCGGCGGGGTGTGCGACGCCGAGGCGGCGTGGCGCGGCGCGTTCCTGGCGCACGGCTCGCTCACCGAACCCGGCCGCTCCTCCTCGATGGAGGTGACCTGCCCGGGGCCGGAGGCGGCGCTGGCGCTGGTCGGCGCGGCCCGGCGGATGGGCATCGGCTCGAAGTCGCGCGAGGTGCGCGGCGCGGAGCGCGTGGTGATAAGGGACGGCGACGCGATCGGCGCGATGCTGACCCGCCTGGGCGCGCACGACAGCGTGCTGGCCTGGGAGGAGCGCCGGATGCGCCGCGAGGTGCGCGCCACGGCGAACCGGCTGGCGAACTTCGACGACGCGAACCTGCGCCGCTCGGCCCGCGCCGCCGTCGCCGCCGCCGCCCGCGTGCAGCGCGCGCTGGAGATCCTCGGCGCCGAGGCGCCCGACCACCTGGCCGCGGCGGGCGCGCTGCGGCTGGCGCACCGGCAGGCGTCGCTGGAGGAGCTGGGCCAGCTGTCGGACCCGCAGATGACCAAGGACGCGGTCGCGGGCCGCATCCGGCGCCTGCTCGCCATGGCCGACAAGCGCGCCAAGGAGCTGGGCATGCCGGACACCGAGTCGGCGGTCACCGCGGACATGCTCGAAGCCGAGGTCTGACCACCGGAACACCGAAAACCGCTGGTGGGAGCCCGGTCGACGTGCGTAGCGCGCGGGCGTGGGCGACGAGGCGGCGGGGACCGGCGGCACCGCGCCGCGCGATTTCCACGACGGGGTCGCGGAGCGCTACCACCTGCTCCACGCCGACTGGGACGCCTCGGTCGACCGGCAGGGCGCCGCGCTCGACGGGGTGCTCCGCCGCGCGCTCGGCCCCGCCGCGCTCGGCCACCGCGTCGTCGCCACCGACCTCAGCCCGGTCGCCGCGGCCCGCGAGGCGCGCGCCCGCGGCCTGCGGCTGACCGCCGCCGCGGCCGACGTGCGGTCCCTGCCGGTGCGGGCGGGGGACTTCGACGCCGTGGTGTGCGCGGACAACTCGCTGCCGCACCTGCTGACCGCCGACGACGTGCGCGCCGCCCTGGCGTCGATGCGCCGCGCGCTCGCGCCCGGCGGGCTGCTGGTCGTCACCACCCGCCCCTACGACGACCTGCTCGCGACCCGACCGACCGCCACCCCCGTGCGGTCCTCGACCGGTCCGGCCGGCCGCGCGATGAGCTCCCAGCTGTGGCACTGGGACGACGACGGCGAGCACTACGACCTGGAGCTGTTCCAGCTCGCCCCCGGGGCGGGACGTGGACCGCCGACTCCGGGTTCACCGACACCGCCTGGCGCGAACCGGCCGACACCGGTTTCTTCCAGCCGCTCCTCACCGCGCGCAACCCCGCGTCGACCGGGTGACGGCCCGACCCGCCGGGTGGCCGAACGCGCCACAGGTTGTTACTCAGAGGTAACAAGCTTGTCAAGCTGGATTTTCTTGTTCGATAAAGAGATCCTGGTGGTGCGAGTGACCAGGGCCGCAACGTGGCGGCTAGGCTGACTCCGGCTGCCTGGTCAGCCCAATGACTGCACGCCCCTGGTGTTTTCCGCCAGTCGAGTATCGAGGAGACTCACCGTGACGGTTCGCGTAGGTGTCAATGGTTTCGGCCGCATCGGTCGCAACTTCTGGCGCGCCGTTCAGGCCAGCGGGCACGACATCGAGATCGTCGCCTTCAACGACCTCGGTGACGTCAACACGATGGCCCACCTCCTGAAGTACGACTCCATCCTCGGCCGCCTCGACGGCGACGTCACCGTCACCGACGAGGGCATCGCCGTCGACGGCAAGGTCATCAAGGCCCTCGCCGAGCGCGACCCGGGCAAGCTGCCCTGGAAGGACCTGGGCGTCGACGTCGTCGTCGAGTCCACCGGCTTCTTCACCGACGCCTCGGCCGCGCGCAAGCACGTCGACGAGGGCGGCGCCAAGAAGGTCATCATCTCCGCGCCGGCCAAGGGTGAGGACCTCACCGTGGTGCTGGGCGCGAACGACGACCAGTACGACGGCTCGCAGACCGTCATCTCCAACGCCTCGTGCACCACGAACTGCCTGGCCCCGCTGGCCAAGGTGCTGCACGACACCTTCACCATCGAGCGTGGCCTCATGACCACGATCCACGCCTACACCCAGGACCAGAACCTCCAGGACGCGCCGCACAAGGACCTGCGCCGCGCCCGTGCCGCCGCGCTGAACATCGTGCCCACCAGCACCGGTGCCGCGAAGGCCATCGGCCTGGTCCTGCCCGAGCTCAAGGGCAAGCTCGACGGCTACGCCCTGCGCGTGCCCGTGCCCACCGGCTCCGCCACCGACCTCACCGTCACCGTGGGTCGCGAGACCACCGTCGACGAGGTCAACGCCGCCTACAAGGCCGCCGCGGACGGTCCCCTCAAGGGCTACCTGCGCTACAACACCGACCCGATCGTGTCGGCCGACATCGTCACCGACCCCGCGTCCTGCATCTACGACGCGCCGCTCACCAAGGTCATCGGCAACCAGATCAAGGTCGTCGGCTGGTACGACAACGAGTGGGGCTACTCCAACCGCCTCGCCGACCTCGTCAACCTCGTCGCCTCCAAGCTCTGAGCCAGGGACGGACCACACCGCTGTGAAGACTCTCGACGACCTGCTCGGCGAGGGTGTCTCGGGTCGGCGCGTCCTCGTGCGCGCCGACCTGAACGTCCCCCTCGACGGCGACCGCATCACCGACGACGGCCGCGTCCGCGCGTCGGTGCCGACGATCAAGGCGCTCGTGGACGCGGGCGCCCGCGTCCTGGTCGCCGCCCACCTGGGCCGCCCCAAGGGCGAACCCGACCCGAAGTTCTCCCTCGCGCCCGTCGCGGCCCGCCTCGGCGAACTGCTCGGCTCCCCGGTCGAGATCGGCACGGGGACCGCCGGCGACGGCACCGTCGTGCTGCTGGAGAACATCCGCTTCGACCCGCGCGAGACCAGCAAGGACGACGCCGAGCGCGCCGCCCTCGCCGACGAGCTGGCCGCCAAGGCCGACGCGTTCGTCTCCGACGGCTTCGGCGTCGTGCACCGCAAGCAGGCGTCCGTCTACGACGTGGCGAAGAAGCTGCCCCACTACGCGGGCCGCCTCGTGCTCGCCGAGGTCGAGGTGCTGCACAAGCTCACCGAGGACCTCCAGCGGCCCTACGTCGTCGCCCTCGGCGGCTCCAAGGTGTCCGACAAGCTCGGCGTCATCAAGAACCTGCTCACCAAGGTCGACCGGCTGCTCATCGGCGGCGGCATGGCCTACACCTTCCTCAAGGCCCAGGGCCACGAGGTCGGCGGCTCCCTCCTCCAGGAGGACCAGGTCGAGCAGGTCCGCGGCTTCCTGGAGCAGGCCCGGGAGCGCGGCGTCGAGCTGGTGCTCCCCGTCGACGTCCTCGCCGCGGTCGACTTCGCGCCGGACGCCGAGCACGACGTCGTCGCCACCGACGCGATCCCCGCCGACCGGCAGGGCCTCGACATCGGCCCCGCCACGCGCGAGCTGTTCGCCTCGAAGCTGGCCGACGCCAAGACCGTCTTCTGGAACGGCCCCATGGGCGTGTTCGAGTTCGAGGCGTTCTCCGGCGGTACCCGCGCCGTCGCCGAGGCCCTCGTCAAGAGCGACGCGTTCACCGTCGTCGGCGGTGGCGACTCCGCCGCGGCCGTGCGCGCCCTCGGCCTCCCCGAGGACGGCTTCTCCCACATCTCCACCGGCGGCGGCGCCTCCCTGGAGTTCCTCGAGGGCAAGGAACTGCCCGGCGTTTCCGTGTTGGAGGACTGACCGATGGCACAGCGCCAGCCCCTCATCGCGGGCAACTGGAAGATGAACCTCAACCACCTCGAGGCGATCGGCCTCGTGCAGAAGATCGCCTTCTCCCTCCCGGAGAAGTACTTCGCCAAGGTCGAGGTGGCCGTCCTCCCGCCGTTCGTCGACATCCGGTCCATCCAGACCCTCGTCGACGGCGACAAGCTGCTGCTCAAGTACGGCGCGCAGGACCTGTCGCCGCACGACTCCGGCGCCTACACCGGTGACGTGTCCGGCCCCATGCTCGCCAAGCTCGGCTGCTCCTACGTCACCGTGGGCCACTCCGAGCGCCGCGAGTACCACGGCGAGGACGACGCGACCGTCAACAAGAAGGTCAAGGCGGCGCTCAAGCACGGCGTCACCCCGATCTTCTGCCTCGGCGAGCGGGTCGACGTCCGCGAGGCCGGCGAGCACGTGCCGCACTGCACCACCCAGCTCGTCGAGGGGCTCAAGGGCCTCACCGCCGAGCAGGTCGCCCAGGTCGTGATCGCCTACGAGCCCGTGTGGGCCATCGGCACCGGCAAGGTCGCCTCGTCCGCCGACGCGCAGGAGGTGTGCGCGGCCCTGCGGGCCAAGCTCGCCGAGCTGCACGGCGAGGACGTCGCTTCGGCCGTTCGGGTGCTTTACGGCGGCTCGGTCAAGTCCGGCAACATCGCCGAGCTGATCGCCCAGAAGGACGTCGACGGTGCTCTCGTCGGCGGGGCCAGCCTGGACGCGGACGAGTTCGCCAAGCTGTGCGCGCTCGCCGCGGGCGGCCCACTACCCTGACCCCGTAGAAGCATCCCCACCGAGGTGGTCCACGGTCGGCAGTTGACCGGGTACTCTGTGGCGTCACCTGCCTGACAGCGAGGAAGATATGGTCCTGTTCCTGCAGATCCTGTTGATCGTCTCCAGCTTGCTGCTCATCCTGCTGGTGCTGCTGCACCGCGGGCGCGGCGGCGGTCTGTCCTCGCTGTTCGGCGGCGGTATGCAGTCGAGCCTGTCCGGTTCCAGCGTCGTGGAGAAGAACCTCGACCGCCTGACGTTGTTCGTCGGCGCGATCTGGGTCATCGCCATCGTCGGCATCGGTCTGCTCAACAAGCTCTGAACCCGTACGACTCAGAGCTGACAGACACAGGGAAACCACGTGGTGGGGGTGTGAGGGTCGATGGCTGGTGGTAACGCGATTCGCGGTACCCGCGTCGGCGCAGGCCCGATGGGCGAATCGGAGCGCGGCGAGTCCGCGCCCCGACGTCGGGTGTCGTACTGGTGCGCGAACGCGCACGAGTCTCGGCCGTCGTTCGCGGTCGAAGCGGAGATCCCCGAGAACTGGGACTGCCCCCGGTGCGGACTTCCGGCGGGGCGCGACGAGCAGGCACCTCCTGCTCCGCCGCGCAACGAGCCGTACAAGACGCACCTGGCGTACGTGAAGGAGCGGCGCTCCGACGCGGACGGCGAGGCGATCCTGGAGGAGGCGCTCACCAAGCTGCGCAAGCAGCGCGAGGAGCCCTAGTCGCTCGGAAGAACCACGCGGAGGCCCCGTCGACCACCCGGTCGGGCGGGGCCTTCGCGTTGTCCGGAGCCGGCGCGTCAGGTCGACCGGGGGTGGGGGTGCAGGGGGAAGGTGACCCGGACCCGGTAACCGCCGCCCGGCGTGTGCTCCGCCTCGAACCGCCCGCTCAGCAGCGCGGCGCGTTCCCGCAGGCCCACCAGGCCGTGACCGCCGCCGGGCAGGGTGCCGCCGTCCTGGGTGCCGCCGTCCTGGGTGCGACGGCCCGGGGCGCTGTTCTCCACCTCCACCCGCAGGTGGTCGTCCGAGGCGGTCACGAGGATGGTCGTGGGGGCGCTCGCCGCGTGCTTGCGGACGTTGGTCAGCGCCTCCTGGACCGTGCGGTAGACCGCCCCCGAGACGGGCGCGGGCAGGCCCTCCACCGACCCCTGGACGGTGAGCGTCGCCGGGATGCCCGCGGCGGCGACCAGGGCCGGCAGGTCCTCGACCCCGGACCGCGGCGAGTCGTCGCCGTCGGTCGTGCGCAGGACGCTCACCAGGTGCCGCAGCTCGTCGAGGGTGCGGGTGCTCAGGTTCCGGATGACGCCCGCCACCTGCTGCGCGTTCGGGTCGTCCGCCGCCACCCGCAGCGCGCCCGCCTGCATCGCGATCAGGCTCACCTGGTGCGACACCACGTCGTGCATCTCCCGGGCCAGCCGGGCGCGTTCGTCGGCCCGCACGGCGTGCGCGTGCAGCACCCGCTCCCGCTCCCGGCTGGCCGCCAGGTCGGCGATGCGCGCGGACAGCTCCTCGCGGGCGTGGGCGAGCAGCCCGATGGCCACCGGCATGCCGGCGACCAGGCACCCGTAGATCGCGTCGTGGACGTGCGTCGCCCACTCCAGCGCGAGGAACTCGTCGACCGGCCACAGGAAGAACCGGCTGAACCACACCAGGCCGGCCGCGACGAGGGTCTGCACCGCCAGCAGCCTGCGCCGCGCCAGCGTGCCGAGCGCGATCATCGCCGCCAGCTGCGCCCACCCGGCCAGGAACCCCGGCACGGTCAGCAGCACCACCAGGAACGGGAACCGCCGGCGCAGCACCAGCGCCACCACGGACAGGACCGACAGCACGTAGTTGTACGGCTCGGCCTCGGGCACCACGCGCAGCCACACGTCGAGCGCCGCCACCACCAGGGCCGCGACGTCGAACGCCCGCCGCCGGTGCCGGTCGAGGAGGTCGCGCAGGGCGGCCGGGCCCCACCGGGCGGCGTGCGGCGCCCGTTCGGCCGGGGCACCGCCGACCCGCCCGCCCGGCAGCCTCCCGACCGCGTTGCCGGCCAGGAGCGGCCCTCCCGCGTCGGCTACCCGCCGGTCCTCACCGTACTGCGCCGTCATCGCGCTTGGCATGACCCGCCCTTCCCGATCACGACCCCGATTCCCACCCCGACCCTCACTCTTCGAGACACCCCGGTCACGCGGACGGGACGCGGTGCGGGTGACAAAGTTGCGAGCGCGAACGTCCGATTACCGGACGGGGGAGCGCCGACCCGCTGCGGGCGCGGGTGCGTGGAGGACGTGGGCGCGGGCACGAGGTGAGTATCCGTCATGCTCGGCAGGCGGGGGCGGTGCCGCCACACCTCGGGACGACGCTGCCACCACACCCCGGGACGACGCTGCCGCCGCGTCCCGGGAGGGGCGCGGCGGCAGCTGGGGAGTGCGTCGGGTCAGGCGAGTTCGGCGGCGGCGGCCCCGTCGAGCAGCCACAGGGTCCGGGAACGGCCCGTGGCGCCCGCAGCGGGCAGGTCGGTCTCGGCCGCACCGCCCAGGCCGGCGGCGACGGCCCCGGCCTTCGCCGCGCCCGTCGTCATCAGCCACACCTCGCGGGACGCGCGGATCGTCGGCAGGGTGAGGCTCACCCTGGTCGGCGGCGGCTTCGGGCAGTCGCGGACCGCCACGACGGTCAGCTCGCGCTCGCGCACGGCGGGCGAGTCGGGGAAGACCGAGGCCACGTGCCCCTCCTCGCCGACGCCGAGCAGGCACACGTCGAACTCCGGCGCGGAGCCCAGCTCCTCGGCGTACGCGGCGGCGGCGGCCTCCGGGTCGTCGCCGAACCGGCCGTCCGACGGCTCCACCACGTGCACCCGGTCGGCCGGCACCGGGATGTGGTCGAGCAGCGCCTCGCGCGCCTGGGTCTCGTTGCGCTCCGGGTGCCCGGCGGGCAGGAACCGCTCGTCGCCCCACCACAGGTCGACGCGGCCCCAGTCCACCGCGTCGCGGGCGGGCGAGGAGCGCACCCGGTCCAGCACCGCGATGCCGGTCCGGCCGCCGGTCAGCACGAGCGACGCCGTGCCGCGCGCCGCCTGGGCGTCGACCAGGGCGGTCAGCAGGCGGGCGGCCGTGGCGGCGGCCAGCAGGTCGCCGTCACGGTGCACCAGCACCTCGGGCCGGGTCACGAGCCGGCCTTCGCCTTCGACGCCTTGTCCCGGGGCTTGCCCGACTTGGCGGCCTTGGCGTCGGCCGCGCCGTCGGTCTTCGCCTTCGGGGACGCGGCCTTCGGTGCCGCGACCTTGGCGGGAGCGGCCTTGGGAGACGCCGCCTTGGGGGACACGGCCTTGGCCGCCGCCTTCGCCGCCGCCTTCACGGGCGCGGCCTTCGCCGACGGGCCGGACGAGGACGCGGCGGGGGCCGGGGTCCCGTCGGACGCCGGGCCGGACGTCGCCGCACCGGACGCCTGCGCGGGGGTGGCCGACGTGCCGGAGGTCGCCTGGCCGGAGGTCGCCGAACCGGAGGTCGCCGGACCGGAGACCGCGGGCGCGGCGGCGGGCTTGCGGGTCGCCGTCGCCGGCTTCGCCGCGGTACGGCCGCGCACGACCTTGCCCAGCGCCTTCAGCGCCGTCTCGTACACCTCGTCGGGGTCGAGCCGGCGCAGCTCCTCCGCCAGGCAGTCCCGCACCTGGCGGCGCTGCAGCGCCACCCGCCGCTCCGGCTGGCCGGGCTGCGACAGCGTGCCGACCTTGCCGTCCGGGCGCGACAGCTCCACGACCCCCGACCGGCGCTCCAGCCGCACGTCCACGATGCCCTCGCCGCGCGCGGCCTTGGTCCGCTTCACCGGCAGCTTCAGGTACGCCGCCAGCCACGCGGCCAGCAGGTCGGTCGACGGCGAGTCGCTCTCCCCGCTCACCTCGGCCTCGGTGACCTTCTCGTACGGCGGCAGGTCGAACGCCGACGCGATCATGGCCCGCCACAGCGTCAGCCGCGTCCAGGCCAGGTCCGTGTCGCCGGGCGCGTACGACGCGCGCCGCTGCTCCAGCGCCTTGATCGGGTTCTTCTCGGCCGCCGCGTCGGTGATGCGGCGCTGCGCGAGCTGCCCGATCGGGTCCTCCGCGGGCACGGCCGGCGCCTCGTTCGGCCACCACGCCACGACCGGGGTGTCCGGCAGCAGCAGCGGCACGACGCACGAGGCGCCCTCGTTGGCCAGCTCGCCGTACAGGCGCAGCACGATCACCTCGGACGCGCCCGCGTCACCGCCGACGCGGATCTGCGCGTCCAGCCGCGGCGCGGCCTTGCGGGCGCCGCGGGCCACCACGATCACCCGGCACGGGTGCTCGCGGCTGGCGTCGTTCGCCGCGTCCACGGCGCCCTCGGTCTTCGCGCCGTCGTCGGTCACGATGACCAGCGTCAGCACCCGGCCGAGGGTGACCGCGCCACCCTCCTCGCGCAGCTGCACGAGCTTGCTGTTGACCTGCGACGTGGTCGTCGAGGGCAGGTCGATGATCACGGCCGCCTCCAGTTCCTGCCGGTCCGCGCCAGCATCTCGTCCGCCGACACCGGGCCCCAGGTCCCCGCCTTGTACTTCTCGGGCGCGCCGTGGCGGCCCCAGTGCTCGATGACCGGGTCGAGGATCTCCCAGGACAGCTCGACCTCGTCGTTCTTCGGGAACAGCGACGGCTCGCCGAGCAGCACGTCCAGCAGCAGCCGCTCGTACGCCTCGGGCGAGGACTCGGTGAACGCGTGGCCGTAGCCGAAGTCCATCGTGACGTCGCGGACCTCCATGCTGTTGCCGGGCACCTTCGACCCGAACCGCATGGTCACGCCCTCGTCCGGCTGCACCCGCACGACCAGGGCGTTCTGCCCCAGCTCCTCCGTCGCCGTGTCGTCGAACGGCAGGTGCGGCGCGCGCTTGAACACCACGGCCACCTCGGTGACGCGGCGGCCCAGGCGCTTGCCGGTGCGCAGGTAGAACGGCACGCCCGCCCAGCGGCGGGTGTTCACCTCGCAGGTGATGGCCGCGTAGGTCTCGGTGACCGAGTCCTTCGCGAAGCCGCCCTCCTCCAGCAGGCCGGGCACCTTCTGGCCGCCCTGCCAGCCGCCGGTGTACTGGCCGCGCGCGGTGGTCTCCTCGAACGGCCCGGTCGCCCGGGTCGCCGACAGCACCTTGACCTTCTCGGCGCGCAGGTCGCTCGGCCGGAACGACACCGGCTCCTCCATCGCGGTCAGCGCGAGGAGCTGGAGCAGGTGGTTCTGGATGACGTCCCGCGCGGCGCCGATGCCGTCGTAGTAGCCCGCGCGACCGCCCAGGCCGATGTCCTCGGCCATGGTGATCTGCACGTGGTCGACGTAGTTCGCGTTCCAGATGGGTTCGTACAGCTGGTTCGCGAAGCGCAGCGCCAGGATGTTCTGCACCGTCTCCTTGCCGAGGTAGTGGTCGATGCGGAACACCGACTCCTCGGGGAAGACGTCGTTCACGGTCTTGTTCAGCTGCTTCGCGCTGGCCAGGTCGTGGCCGAACGGCTTCTCGATGACGACCCGGCGCCACTGGCCGGGGCTGTCGGTCGGCGGCGTGGCCAGGCCCGCCCGCTTGAGCTGGTTGACGACCGTGGTGAACGCGCTGGGCGGCACCGACAGGTAGAACGCGTGGTTGCCGCCCGTGCCGCGCTCGCGGTCGAGGTCGGCCAGCGTCGTGGCCAGGGTGTCGAACGCCGCGTCGTCGTCGAACGTGCCCTGGACGAAGCGGATGCCCTCGACGAGCTGGTCCCAGACCTCCTGCCGGAACGGCGTGCGCGCGTGCTCCTTGACGGCGCTGTGCACGACCTGCATGAAGTCCTGGTCGGCCCAGTCGCGGCGGGCGAAGCCGACGAGCGCGAAGCCCGGCGGCAGCAGGCCGCGGTTGGCCAGGTCGTAGATGGCGGGCATCAGCTTCTTGCGCGACAGGTCACCCGTCACGCCGAAGATCACCAGGCCGCTGGGGCCGGCGATGCGCGGGAGCCTCTTGTCCCGCGCGTCGCGCAACGGGTTGCGCTTCGTCGGAGCGCTCACGAACCGTCCTCCTGGATTGCCTCGACGAGCTGCGCGAGCCCGGCGACGCGGTCGGTCAGGTGCAGCCGCAGCACCGGGCGCCCCCGTCCGGCCAGGACCTGGCCGTCGCCGAGGGCCTGCGCCAGTTGCAGCGTGCTGAGGTCGTAGGGCCGGCCCGGCACGTCGAGGTGCGCCTCGGACGCGCCGGTCAGCTGGAGGAACACGCCGTTCTGGTGACCGCCCTTGTGGTACTGGCCGGTCGAGTGCAGGAACCGCGGTCCCCACCCGAAGGTGGTCTGGAGGTGTGAACGCTGGGCCAACTCCGGGCGGACGAGGGCGAACGATGCGTCGTCGATCCGGTCGAGGTAGGCCTGCACGGACAGGTAGCCGTGCGACGGCGCGGCGGCCACCAGCGCCTTCAGCGCGTCCGCGACGGTCTTCACGTCCGAGGACAGCCAGCCCTCGCTCGGGTAGACCTCGATCGGGCCGTCGATGAACGCGGGCGTCGCCGACGACGCGGCGGGCGAGTCGAGCAGCGAGCGCGCCGCCTTCTTCGCCGCCTCCACGTCGGGCTGGTCGAACGGGTTGATCTCCAGCACGCGGCCCACCAGCGCGGTCGCGTACTCCCACACCAGGAACTGCGCGCCCAGCGCGCCCTCGACGGACAGCGTGGACGAGCCGGTGGCCGGTCCGATCGCGACGGTCGTGGCGTCCGAGGCCGCGTCGACGAACCCGGGCGCGCCCGGACCCTCGACGACGACCGGCAGCAGGCCCGTGCCGTTCTTGCCGGTGGACTCGGCGATCAGCTGCTCGGCCCAGTCGCCGAAGCCGGCGATGCCGGAGCCGGTGTCGGCGAACACGACCTTCTCCGCGCCGTGGGCGTGCGCGACGGCGAACGTCGCGGCCAGCACCACGGCCGGGTTGTCGGCCGAGTCGGCCGACACCAGCGGCGCGGCGGCGGCGGCCTCGTCCAGCAGGGCGCCGACGTCCGCGCCGGCCAGGCCCGAGGGGACCAGGCCGAACGCGGTCAGCGCCGAGTAGCGGCCGCCCACGTTCGGGTCGGCCAGGAACACCCTCCGGTAGCCGGCCTCGCGCGAGGCCGCCTCCAGCGGCGAACCCGGGTCGGTCACCACGACGATCCGGGACGCGGCGTCGACGCCCGCGTCGGTGAACGCCTGCTCGAAGATGCGCCGGTGGCTGTCGGTCTCGACGGTGCCGCCCGACTTGGACGACACCACCAGCACGGTCCGCTCCAGGTCGCCGGCGAGCGCCTCGGCGACCTGGCCCGGGTCCGTGGTGTCGAGGACGACCAGCGGCACGCCCGCGGTGCCGGTGATCACCTCGGGCGCCAGCGACGAGCCGCCCATGCCGGCGAGGACCACGCGGTCCACGCCCTCGGCGAGCAGCTCGTCGCGCAGCGCGGTGATCTCCGCGACCAGCGGGCGCGACGTCTCGTGCAACGTCGTCCACGCGAGGCGGATCGACGCCTCGGGTTCCGCGTC
>NZ_JBPKJK010000140.1:0-23072 GCF_051756985.1 Saccharothrix sabaoui | reverse complement strand
CCATCAGCCCGAACGGACAGGTGGCCCCGCGACCACCGCGCCGGGGCCGGCCGCGAAGTCCGGCGCGAGCGCGCGCACCTGCCGCGCCTCGACCGGCACCGTGTCGTCGGCCAGGCCGAGCAGGTGCGCCGGGATGCCCATCAGCCGCTGGAGGGGCCGCAGCACGCGCAGGTCGTAGGCGATGTTGCTGCCCGCCTCCAACCGGGAGATCGCGGACTGCGAGAAGCCCGCGAGCGCGCCCAGCTCGTCCTGGCGCAGGCCGTGCGCGCGGCGGGCCGCCGCGACGACGGCCCCCGGTGACCGGTGGCGCACCGCGTCGCGCACCTCGGCGGCGGCCCACAGCGACGGCGGCAACGGCGGCAACGGGCCCCGCGGGACCACCGCGTCGGGCTTCCCCGAGGTCGGGTCGGTGCGGTCGAGTGCCATGCCCGTCCCTTCGCGAGACCCCGCATCCTGGCACCGCTGCCGGGACGGGGCACACCGCCGTTTCGGGGTACCGGAAGCCCGTGCTCAAGCGGTTGAGCGGGCCGCGTTCCCGTGGGGTTACCGACAACGACCACGGGTCGTGGCGCCCACGCGGATATGCTCCGCGCCGTGATCAGGGTGCTGCGGGACTTCTCCACCGGTGTGAAGGTGCTCGGCGAGGGCTTCGGGCTGGTGTTCCGCTCGCCGAAGCTGTTGCTGATCGGGGCGATCCCGGCGCTCGTCACGACGGCGCTGCTGATCGGCGGCCTGATCGGGCTCACCACCTACGTCGACGACATCGCGGCGTGGATCACGCCGTTCGCCGACGACTGGGCGGAGACGCCCCGCTCGGTCGTCCGGTTCGCCGCCGGGGTCGGCGCCGTCGTCGCGTTCGTCTCGGTCGGCCTGCTGCTGTTCACCGCGATCACGCTGGTCATCGGCAGCCCGTTCTACGAGTACATCGCCGAGAAGATCGAGGACGACCACCTCGGCGGCGTGCCCGAGGCCGAGCGGGTGAGCTGGCTCACCTCGGCCGCGATCGGCGTGCGCGACGCCGTGCTGCTGGTCGGCCTCGCGGTCCTGTGCGCCATCCCGCTGTTCGCGGCCGGGTTCATCCCGGTCGTCGGCCAGACGGTGGTGCCGGTGATCGCGGTGTGCGTCAACGCCACGATCCTCGCCATCGAGCTCACCGCGATCCCGTTCACCCGGCGCGGCCTGAACCTGAAGGTGCGCAGGCAGGTCCTGCGCCGCCGGCGCGCGATCACGCTCGGCTACGCGGTGCCCGTCTACCTGCTGTGCCTGATCCCGTTGGCGGCGCTGGTCGTGCTGCCCGCCGCGACGGCGGGCGGCACGGTCCTCGCGCACCGGCTGCTGCACGACCAGGTCAGGTGACCGACCGGGCCAGGTGACCTGGTCAGGTGAACGGCAGCCAGGCCCGCTCCACCAGCCCGTCGAGCCGGGTGACCCGCGCGCCGGTGGCGGACAGCGTCCACAGGTCGTCGCCGATCAGCAGCGCCCGGCGGATGCCCGCGTCGTAGGACGACGCCTCGTGCCGGACCTCGCCGAGCGCGGTGAACGCCCGGTCGGCGAGCCGCAGCACGAGCACCCCGCCGACCGCCGGCGCGACCGGCTTCCCCACCGTGCCGGTCGGGTCGGCGGGCGACGCGGTCGGCACGGGCGACGTGGCCGACGCGGTCACCACCGGCAGCACGACGAGGTCGCGCTCGGGCGAGTACAGGAACGCGTGCGGGTCGTACTCCACCTCGGAACTCGCCCCCGGCAGGTGGTGCCCCGCGACCTTGGCGGGCGCGGCCGGGTCCGACACGTCGAACAGCGACACCTGCGTGCCCGTGGTGCGGCCCTGCCCGGTGGCCTCCTGGCCGACGCCGATGAGCGTCCCGCCCTCGCCGGGGTGCAGGTAGGCCGAGTACCCGGTGATCTTCAGCTCGCCCACCCGGCGCGGCCTGGCCGGGTCGGACAGGTCCAGCGTGTAGAGCGGGTCGACCTGCCGGAACGTCACCACGTACCCGACCGGGCCGACGAACCGGACGCTGTAGATCCGCTCCCCCACGCCGAGACCGTCGACCTTGCCGACCTCCTCCAGCTCCCCGCCGTCCCGCTTGAGCACGGTCACCGCGCTCTGCGTGGCGGGCGCCCGCTCGGGGACGCCCGGCGCGTCCCCGGTCGTCGTCGCCACCCGCAGGTGGCCCGCGTGCTCGGACAGCGAGTACTGGTTGAGCAGCGTGCCCGCGACCCGACCGGACGCCACGTGCTCCGGCGGCCCGGGCCTCGACACGTCGAACTGGTGGATCGCGGTCGTCGGCGGACCGTCCGGCGCGCGGCGCGTCCGCGGACGCAGGCGGTGGTCGTCGGCGACGTAGAGGGACCCGCCCGTGCCGTACACGGTGTCGCCGTCCGCCAGGATCGTCACCGCGTCGCCGGTGCCCAGGTCGCCGGGGAAGTCGAAGGTGAGCACGGACAGCATCGACGTGCCCGAGTGGCCGGTGGGCGCGCTGATCCGGTCGCACGCGACCAGCGGGCCCTGCGACGTCCGGCCGGCCGGGTCGCTCAGCTCGTAGCGCGGCAGCCACGCCTCGATCGGCGCGGTGGCGACGACCTCCCGGTTCCTGATCAGGGACTCGGCCTCGCCGCGCCCGTCCGCCGGGTAGGTCCAGGGCAGCTCCGGTCCTGAGTGGACGACCACGCGCACGACGTCGTCCACCTGCCGCGCGTCGACGTACCGGCCGTCGACCCGGAGCGAGCCCAGCACCGCCGGCTCGCCCGTGAGGTCGACCAGCGTGATCGTGGCGCCCTCCCCCGGGACGCCGTCGACCGCGGTCCCCCGGCCGGTCGGGCCGTGCGCCCCGCCGACGAGCAGCGCGCGGTCCCCGCGCAGCAGCAGCTGGGACGCGGGCGCGTCGGCCAGGTCGAGGGTGCCGGTGACCCGCTTCGAGGCCACGTCGAGCACGCGCAGCCGGCCGTCGACGACCGTGACGACCCGCTCGCCGTCGGTCTTCACCAGGTCCGGCTCGTCCACGCCGCGCTCGTGGGTGTTGGTGGTGGAGTGGTCGGGGGCGGGTGCGTCGGGCGCGGACTGCTCCACCGCGGCCTTCTCCCCCGAGGACCGCTGTCCCGCGACCGGCGGGACAGCGCCCGCCCGCGCGTCGGTGGCGACGTCGCCCTCGGCGCTCATCAGGAAACCGCCGCCCAGGCCGTACGGGCCGACGTGCGGCGCGACGGCCGTGCGCAGGCCGTTCAGCGCGTTCTCGCACGAGTCGAACGCGACCAGGTCGACCGGCACCGCCTCGATCGGCGGCACGATCCGCCAGTCCACCTCCGGCGCGGGCACGGCGGAGGCCGCGCTCACCCCCAGCACCAGCGCCGCGCCGCCGACCAGCGCCGCCCGCGAACCCCAGGACCATCGCCTCATGCCCCCAGGACGGGGCGGGGCGGCGGCGCGGTTGCGCGGCACGCCGGATTCCGCGACCGCTGGGCCGATCGGCCTCACCCGGGCGGGCGTGGTTGAGTAGTCGCCGACCGCCCCGCCAGGGGCTGACCGCGAGCACAGGAGAGTGACATGGCCCCGAGCAAGCCCGAGGTGGAGCCCTACGAGGGCGCCGCGCCCGCCGACCTGGTGATCGAGGACATCACCGTCGGCGACGGACCCGAGGCGACCGCCGGCCAGCTCGTGCACGTCCACTACGTCGGCGTCGCGCACTCGACCGGCGAGCAGTTCGACGCGTCCTGGGACCGCGGCGAGGCGTTCTCGTTCCCGCTGGGCGGCGGGCGCGTCATCGCCGGCTGGGACCAGGGCGTGCAGGGCATGAAGGTCGGCGGCCGGCGCAAGCTGGTCATCCCCGCCCACCTGGGTTACGGCGACCGCGGCGCGGGTGGCGTGATCAAGCCGGGCGAGACGCTGATCTTCGTGGTCGACCTGCTCGGCGTGAACTAGCCGCGCCACCCGGCCCGGTCCCGGCGGCTGCTCCGTTCGGAGCATTTGGTCCAGCCCCGGAACCGGGCCGTTCGCGTCTGCGTCATCCTGTCGGGGGAACGCAGGGGACCGGTACAGCGAGGGGGAAGCCGCCGTGCCCGAGGACATCGGGGCGTCCGAGCGGATGCTCAGCCAGTGGCAGCGCAGCGTCGAGGAGAAGGCCGAGCGCTACCAGGAGATGGCGACCCGCGTGCAGGGCATGTCCATCTCGGAGACCTCGCGCGACGGTTCGGTCCGCCTCACCATCGGCTCCAACGGCATCCTGACGAACCTGGAGATCGCCGAGTCCGCGCGGGACAAGCGGATGGCCGAGGTGTCGGCCGAGGTGATGCGCACCCTGCAACGCGCGCAGTCCCGCATCCCGGAGCTGCTCCAGCAGGCCATGAGCGAGACCATCGGCACCCGGGACGAGACGGCCAACGCCCTGTTCGACCAGGCGAAGCGCACCTTCCCGGCCCCGCCGCACGAGGAGCCGCCGCCCCCGGTCAACCGCGAGCTGCGGTTCGGCATCGAGGACGACGCGGCCCAGCCGCCCGGCCCGTCCCAGCCACCCGGTGCGGCCCGGCCGCCCCGTCCCGTCCAGCCACCGCCCCGGCGGCACGCGCGCCCGGACGACGAGGACGACGACTTCGGCGGGCGTTCGTTCCTGTCGTGAGCACGGTTCAAGGGGGGTAGGGCATGGCGGGCTTCGAGATCGTCGCGGACAGCCTCGACGCGCACGGCAAGCAGTTGACGGACCTGGGCACGCGCCTCCAGGGCGCGGTGGACGCCGCCCGGACGGTGAGCATGCCGACCGACGCCTACGGCATCATCTGCCAGCCGTTCCGGATGATGCTCGACCCCGTCGAGCAGTGGGGCCTGGACGCGCTCCAGGGCGCGGTCGGGGCCATGGAGGCCGCGGGCGAGTCCGTGCGGACCACGGCGGCGCAGTACCGCGAGGTGGAGGACGCCATCCGCGACGGCTTCGGGTCGGGCGACTGATGGCCGGCGAGAACCCGCTGGTGGCGCAGGCCCCGGCGGAACCGGGTGGTGTCGTCAACGCGGGCACCGGCGACAACGGGTGGGCGACGGGCATCTCCATCGCCGAGTCCGCGATGGACACGTTCAACGGCGTCAAGGACGGCGACTGGGTCGGCGCCGGCCTGGGGATGGTCGGGCTGGCCGCGGACGCGGCGGCGATGGCGATCGACCCGTTCGGGACGCTGATGTCGTCGGCGGCGTCGTTCCTGATGGAGCACGTCCAGCCGCTCAAGGACATGCTGGACTGGCTGGCCGGGAACCCGCCGGTGATCGAGTCGTACTCGACGACCTGGACCAACGTCGCCACCGAGCTGGGGAAGATCGCCGAGGACTACGCGTCGGCGGTGTCGTCGGGCACGGCCGGGTGGACCGGTGCGGCGGCCGAGGCGTACGCGGAGAACTCGAAGGTCCACGGTGACGCGCTGTCCGGCGCGGCGTCGGCGGCGGGGACCGTGGGCACGGTCGTGGGCATGATGGGCATGGTCGTGGCGTTCGTGCGCGAGGTGGTGCGCGACCTGATCGCCGACCTGGTGGGGAAGCTCATCGCGTGGGTGCTGGAGGCGGCGTTCACGCTCGGGTTCGGGACGCCGGTGATCGTGGCGCAGGCGGTGACCGCGATCGCGCGGTGGGCCGCGAAGATCTCGAAGATCGTCCAGGACCTGCTGGACGCGATCAAGCGCGTCTCGCCGATGTTGAAGCGCCTGGTCGAGGTCTTCGAGAAGATCATGAAGGTGGTCGGCAAGCTGGCCGGCAAGGCCACCGGCCTGGACGTGCTCGACCCGAAGAACATCAAGCGGGGCGGGTTCCTGCAGACCGGTCGGACCGACGTCGACGCGCCCGGTGGGACGCCGGACGGCCCTCCCGCCGGCGGTGACCGCGGCACGGGCCGTGACGGCGGTACCGGCAACCCCGACAGCGGCACTCCCGGCACCGGCACCCCTGGCACCGGCAACCCCGGTACCGGAACCCCCGGCACTGGTGACCCCGGCACCGGAACCCCCGGCACCGGCCGCCCCGGCGACACCACCACGACCTCCGGCACCACGACCGGTACCGACTACCCCAGGCCGGGCCGCGACCCGGACGGCCCCCTGTCCGCACCGCGCCCGGGCCGCACCCCGGACAGCCCGGACCACGACCTGCCGCGCGGCGGCACCACGCCGGGCGGCCCCACTCCCGGCACTCCCGCGCCGGGTGTTCCCGGCCACGGCACCCCGCGCGGCGGCGTGCCGGTCGGCGAGCACCGGGGCGGCCCCGGCGGGCAGTACCCGCCCGGCAGCACCCCCTCCGGCAACCCCTCCGGCGGCGTGCCCGTGGGCGAGCACCGAGGCGGCCCGGGCGGGCAGCCCGCCCCGGGAACCGGCGGTTCCCCGTACGGCGGCGGTTCCCCCAACGGCGGGGCCCCGGGCGCGCCCACGCCCCACCGCTTCGACCAGACCTCGACCTCCACCGCCTCGACGCCCGAGGCACCCCCGCGCCACGGCCAGCCCAACACCCCCGGCGGTTACCCGAACCCCGCCGGCACGCCGGGCAACGTCCCGGGCGGCATGCCCGGAGGCGGCCTGCCCAGCGGTGGCGGCACACCGGGCGGCGGTGCTCCCGGCGGCGGCCCGCGTCCCGGTGGCGGCGGTGGTGGCTGGACCGGAACCCCCGGCGGTCGAGGTGACATGGGCTCGGGTGTCCCCGCGGCACGCGGCCCCGAGACTCCGAGGCCCTCGTCGTTCGGACCCTCGTCGTTCGGGCCCAGTCACGCGGGCCCCGGCCATGCGGGCCCCGGCCATGCGGGCCCCGGCCATGCTGGACCCGGCCACAACAGCCCTGGTCACAACAGCTCCGGTCACAACGCTCCCGGTCACAACGCTCCGGGCCACGGTCGGCCGGGAGGTGCGGGCCCGACCCACACCGGCCCCGGTACCCCGCCGCACGATCGCCCCGGCGGCCCCGGCCCGAACCCGCCCGCACCCGGTCACCACGGCCCGCCCGGGCGGCCCGACGCGCCCCACGCCGCCGATGGCGCGCGCCCGCGCGCCGCCGAGCCGTGGACCCCGCCGCGCCGCGATCCCGACACCACCCCCGGCCCCGGCCACCACCACGAAGGTCCTGACAGCGACCGCCCCGACACCGACCGCGCGGACACCGACCGGTCGGGCATCGACGAGGCGCACGCCCGCCACGGCGAGACCACACCCGCCGGCGTCAGCCACCACCGCGGCGACCCCGACATGGGCGACCTGCCCCACCGCGTCCCACCCGACCCCCACCGCTTCACCGCCGACGTCCACATCACCCCGGACGGCCACGCCCGCATCGGCAACCGCACCTGCACCCCCGAGCAGTACGGCGACCTGCTCCGCCGCAGCGGCTGGGACGGCAGGACCCCCATCCGCCTCATCGGCTGCGACGCCGGCAGCAACGACTTCGCCCAGCGCCTCTCCCGCCACACCGGGGCCGACGTCCTCGCCCCCACCAAACCCGCCTGGACGGACGCCAACGGCCGCGTCTACACCAGCGACGCCCACATCGGCCCGGACGGGAACCGCCACCCCCGCATCCCGCCCAACGGCGAGTGGCAGACCCACCACCCCGACGGCACCACCACGAAGGCCGGCGGCGACGGCTACGCGCCCGGCACCCACGACACCGACAAGGGCGACCACACCGACGCCGACGGCGCCCGCGACCGCGCGACCGACGGTGGTCCCTACGAGCGCGACCCGCGCTTCGAGCACCACCCGGACGACCCGCCACCGGACCCGAAGAGGCCCCAGGAGCTGGAAACCCTCGACCCCGCCCGGTGTGGGACCGAGAACGGCCTGATCACCCACTACGACGGCCAACCGATCGACGCCTACCAGCGGGACGTCCTCGCGGACCGGGCGAAGCTCATCCAGTCCAGGATCGAGGACCGGTCCCTCATGCCGGAGAGCATCCGGGGTGAGACGCACCGCAACCCGGAGAAGTGGGCGGGCAAGAACGTCGTCTGCGTATCCGTCTCGATCGACCACCGGACCGGCAAGGTGTACGAGTCCATCAACGGCGCCCCGACCGACCTGATCCCGGACAGCGACTTGCACCCCGTGCTCCGTGATCGCCAGGAGGCCATGCGCGGGAACCCCCAACCCGACGGCACGCGCCCCGGCTACACCCAGCCGGACCGCCACCCCGATCGGCTCGGGCAGCCCGCTCGCGACGGCAGCGGCAACGAGGTCCGCACCGAGTGGCCGCAGAACGACGCGCCCACCCGGCACGCCGAGGTCAAGAACGTGAACCAGATGTTGAACGACCGCGACCTGCCGCCCGACCTCACGCCGGAGCAGTTGGACGAGGTGCTCGCGGAGTTGCGGGTGGACAACGCGTTCACGCCACCGGGTCGAGGGCCGAACGCATCCGGGGAGTTCCCCGACATCGCCAAGTGCTGCCCCAACTGCACGAGGATGATCGACGGCGTGCGCAGCGGAACGGAACGCGCGACCCACGCGGTGGGCGACCCGAACCGACGCATCATCCCCCCGGAGGAGAGGCACTATGCGAGTTGACGCTGATGAGGTCGAGGAGGACGAGGGCGTCGTCTTCCACCAGGGCGTGCCGTTCACGGGCGAGGTGGTCGAGTCCCGGCCCGACGGGACCGTCCTCACGCTGTACACCTACCTCAACGGCGTCGAGGACGGGCCGTACCGGGAGTGGTTCGACCGCGATCGCCCCTACAAAGAGGGGGAGATGCGCTACGGCATCCCGGTCGGTCGGCACCGGCAGTGGCACACGGACGGCCGGCTCGCGGCCGACCTCCTGTTCAGCGACCGGGGCGACCAGCTCGAACGACGCGAGTGGGACCAGCGGGGCAACCTGGTCACCGAGTGGGCGAAGCAGCCCTGACCGCCGGCGGCGGTCCGTGAAGCGCTCCCCGTTCCCCGCGCGGGGAACGGGGTCGCGAAGACCAGGGCACCGGGAACGAGGGGGCTCCGCACCGTGACGATCGTGCGCGTCGACGAGTCGGACACGTACGTGGACGACGCCCAGCGGGTCTGCCACGACGACGGGCCGTTCACCGGCGAGGTCGAGCACCGCGACGGGAACGGCCGCCTGGTGGGGTCGAACAGCTACTTCGAGGGCATCAGCAGCGGTCTTCAGGAGGAGTACCACCCCGATGGGCGGCTCAGGTCCAGGGGTTGGACCCACATGGGCGTCGCTGTCGGCGACTGGTACGAGTGGTACCCGGACGGGCGGTCGGCCGCCCACCACGTGTTCTCCGACAGCGGTCGGCCCGAGCAGGTCGAGCGGTGGGACGAGCGGGGCGCGCCGGTCGGGGACGGGGGCTGAGCTGTCCCGACCGGACCCCGGCGGTGTGTCGTGGCCGTTAAGATCAGCGCACCGTGTCGGGGGGAGCCGAAAGGGTGTTCGACGCATGAGCCAGCCAGCCACACCGCTGTCCGAGGAGGAGCAGAGCAGGCTCGTCAAGCAGATCGGCCGCGCCATGCTGCCGGCGCTGCCCCCGGGGTGGCAGCGCATCCGCGCCGAGTACCGGGCGGCGGGCAGGCACATCGAGGTCGACCTGGCGTTCGCCGGACCGGACGGGCAGTGGCGGCCGGTGCGGCCCCCGTTGGACGTGGTGCAGCTGTTCGGGCAGCTGCGGGCGGGGATGCACCAGCCGGACCGGGGCACGTGGCTGAGCGCGGTGTACGAGATCGATGCGCCCGCGTCGTTCTCCGTGGACTTCAACGCCGAGGACGAGCCGCGCTGGCGCAACGCGCCGCCGGTGATCGGCTTCCAGGACGAGCTGCGCACGTTCCCCCGGCACGACGACCGCGTGCCCGACTGGTTGCGGCAGCGCGTGGGCCTGCCGCCGCGGCAGCGGGAGCTGCGCACCGCGCACGTGTACGACGGCCGCGACGACGCGGGCCGCCCGGTGGTGAACCGGCAGGCGATCGACCGGCAGCTGGGCGAGGCGCTGCTCACCTACCTGGAGGGCGCGCCGGTGGTGCTGGCCGCGCGGAACCTCGACGTGGACGAGTTCGCGCCCGCCGAGGTGGACGTGCCGCTGAACTTCCGCACCGACGGGACGTGGGTGTGGGCCGGGGCGGTGCCGCACTACCTGCGCAAGCACGGCCTGCCGCCGGAGCCGGAGCTGGTGGCGCACATCGTGGCCCGCGGCTTCCGCGTGGGCGAGGTGGACGAGGCCACCCGCGACCGCGCGGTCGCGCTGATCACGGGGCCGTGACCGCCGCGGGGCGTGGCCTGAGCGCCAGCACGACGAGCGCGGCGAGCCCCGCCCAGACGTAGGCGTTGCCGACGACCTGCTGCCACCAGTTCCAGGTCTGCTCCAGCTTGTCCTCGTACGGCACGTACCACATCGGCCCGAGCCAGAAGAGGAGCGCGACGGCGGCGGCCCACGGCCACGACCGGTGCAGCAGGTAGGCGATCGCGGGCACGACCCACACCCAGTGGTGCGTCCACGACACGGGCGACACGAGCAGGCCGCCGACGGCGACGGCGAGGAACGCGCCGACCCGGTCCTCGCCCGACCGCGCCACCGCGACCCACACGAGCGCGACCGCGGCCAGGCACAGCGCCACCCACAGGCCGGACTCGGCGGTGCCGGTGAAGCCCCACCGGTTGACCAGGCCGCGCAGCGACTGGTTGGCCACGTAGTCGAGACCGCCGACGCGGCCCGGGTCGAGCAGCGCGTGGAACCAGTACTCCTTGCTGTCGGTCGGCGCGACGGCGAAGCCGACGAGGCCGAAGCCGACGAACGACGCGACCGCCGTGACGACGGGCCTGATCTGCCTGCGCGGCAGGAAGAACAGCACGAACACCAGCGGCGTGAGCTTGACGGCGGCGGCGAGGCCGATGAGCAGGCCGCGCGGCCAGCGGGTCCGGGGCAGCAGGCAGTCGAGCCCGGCCAGGCCGAGCAGCACGAGGTTGATCTGCCCGAAGTCGAGCGTCGCGGTGACGGGTTCGAGCAGCAGCGACCCGAGGGCCACGCCGAGGCCGACCAGCAGGGCGCGGTGCGTGCGGCCGTAGGCGTGCTCGGCGGTGACCAGGCAGACGCCGGTGAGCAGCGCGAGCCCGACGGCGGTCCAGATCAGCACGGCGGCGGGCCACGGCACGAGCGCGAGCGGGCTGAACAGGAACGCGGCCAGCGGCGGGTAGGTGAACGGGAACGACGGGCCGTCCAGGGGCTTCGGGAAGCCGTCCGAGTACAGCCGGACGCCCTCCAGCCACGCCTCGCCGCCGGTGCGGTAGACGCGCAGGTCGAGCAGGCCGATGTCACCGCCGGAGCGGCCGAGGACCACGACGAGCGCGGTCACGACCGCCCCCGCCCACAGGACGGCCACCCCGGCCACCCTCTTGTCCACCCGCGCCGGTACCACCACCGGACCACCCCCGCCCTCTCATCCGGCGGCATCGTATCCAGCGGCCGGGTGAGTCCCAGGTCACCGTGCCCCACCTCGTTCGTTTACGTAGAGTGGTGTGCTGTGTGCGCTGCGTTCACAACTGCCGACATTCGAGTTACATGTGCGCACAAAAGCGCACGCCCGGGATACCCTGTGCGCATGAGTCCCGCGCTTGAGGCGGTGTTGGCCAAGGCAGGTCTTCAGGTCACCCCCGACGAGTTCCTGTCCCTCGTCGCCGACGCCGCCAAGAGGCTCGCCCCTCCGCACCCGGACCCGGGCAGCTACTTCCCACCGGACCAGCGCGACGCGCTGGTGGAGGTCGGCCTCGACCTCGCACCTCACCGCACCGCCGACGACCAGGGGCGCGCGCGGACGGTGGTGGCGCACGCGGTGCTGCGCGACTCGGCGATGACCGTCGCCGACGCGGCCCGCCAGCTGGGCGTGGACACGAGCCGCATCCGGCACCGGCTCGGCGTGGGCCGCCTCGTCGGCTGGAAGGACCGGGGCAGCTGGCGGCTGCCCGCGTGGCAGTTCGCCGGCGACGGCGTGCTGCCGGGCCTGGAGGCCGTGCTGGCCGCCGTGCCCGCCGACCAGCCCGCGCTGGTCGTGGCCGGGTTCATGACGACCCCGCAGGAGGACCTGCTCGTCGACGACGAGCCGACCTCGCCCCGCGAGTGGCTGCTGGCCGGCGGCGACCCCCGCCGCGTGACCGCGCTCGCCGCGCAGCTCGGCACCCCCGCCTGAGACACCCCCGCCTGAGGCGCACCCCGCCCGAGGCACCCGCCCGAGGCACGCCCACCCGGGAACGCCCCCGCCCGGGGCGCACCGCCCCGGCCGCACCCGCCCGGGGCCACCCGCGGGACCACGCGTCCCGCGATCCCCCGGTCCCCGAGACACTGGACGCGCATGTCACGGCTCCCCCAGCCGCCCGCTCCCGCCGTGCTCCAAGCGAGCCTCCGCCGCACCGAGGACGTCGTGGCGGTCCACCGGGCGACCCGCCTGGTGCGGATCTTCGCCGCCAAGGGCCTGCACCCGCAGCGCTGGAACAGCTTCCGCTACACCGGGCCGCTGGCGCACGCCCGCTTCGACACGCACCCGCCGTCGCCCGACGGGGCGCCCGCGCACGCCCACGACCAGGGCGTGCTCTACTTCGGCCTCACCGTGCGCACGTCGGTGGCCGAGGTGTTCCAGGCGACGTCGGTGGTGGACCGGCGCACGCGCAGCCCGTTCCTGGTGGTGATGCGACCGCGGCGGACGCTGCGGCTGCTCGACCTGGTCGGGCTGTGGCCCACCAGGGTGGGCGCCTCGCAGGAGATCAGCTCCGGGCCCAAGCACATGACCCGGCAGTGGGCGCGGGCGATCCGCGCGGCCTACCCGGAGCTGGACGGGCTGTGGTACCGGTCGTCGATGGACTCGGGCGCGCCGGCGGTGTGCCTGTGGGACCCGCCCGCGGCGACCGGCCTGCCCGTCTCGCCCGACGTGCTGCTGCCGCTGGAGCACCCCGGCCTGGACCTGCCCCTGGGCCGCGTGTGCGACGAGCTGAACTACACGCTGCTCGGCTGAGCCGCCGGTCCGGCCGGGGTCACAGGCTCATCTGGCGGCCCCGGCGCCGGGGCGCGGACAGGAACCGGCCGTAGCGGACCTCGGGCAGCTCCTGCTCGCCCAGCTCGTAGCGGTGGACCAGCCCGTCGTGCCGCCACCCGTGCGCCTCGTAGAACGCCCGGCTGCGCGCGTTGTCCTGGAAGACCCACAGGACCGCGTACCGGAAACCCTGGTCGAGCAGGTGGCGCACGCCCGCCTCGTGCACCTCGTGGCCCGCGCCCGTGCCGCGGAACCGGGGGTCGGCGTAGATCGCCACCAGCTCGCCGGTGTGCAGGTCGGGGTGCGCGTCGGTGTTCTCGCGCACCGCGTCGACCGCGCAGTAGGCGCCGATCCGGCCCGTGCCCTCCTCGACCGCGACGAACACGCGGCTGGGTTCGGGCAGCCGCAGCACCCGCGCCCACGCCGGGAGCCTGCTCTCCGGGAGCATCCGGTCCAGCACCGGGTCGTCCACGATCCCCCGGTAGGAGTGCTGCCAGGCGTCCACGTTGATCCTGGCGATCTCGGGCGCGTCGTCGGGCCGCCCGGCCCGCACGGTCCACTGCATCGGGAGAGCGTGCCGCAACCGGCTCGCCGTCCGCTAGCTTTCGGTCAAGCGCGTGCGGGGGCGACCGGGCACAGGTACCCGGCGTACCAGGTGCTCTTGACCCGGAAGCGCGTCGGCCGGAACCGGGACGGGTCCAGGTCGTGGAACCGGGTGCGCACGACGTCGGCGAACAGGCGGTCGGAGATCACCAGCACGAGGTCGTCGTCGGAGCCCGCGAGCTCCTCCCGCACCACCTTCGCGTCCAGCAGCCGGCACGTGACGATCGGGGCGTCGCCCACCAACCCGAACGCGCCCGCCGTGAGCGGGCCGCAGTGCATCGCCAAGCGCATCCGCAGCGGGGTGCCCGCCGCCCTGAGGTCGGCCAGGGCGCGCGCCAGCTGCTCGGTGAAGCGGGCGACCACCCACGCGGCGTCGGCGTCGGCGGGCAGCACGGCCAGTTCGCCGTCACCCCGCACCTGCCGGTACCACAGGTCGCGGTCCAGCCCGGCGTTGCGGGCCGCCACGTCCAGCACGTCGCTCAGCCGCGCCTGGACCAGGGACTGGTCGAGCGCGTCGAGCTTGCTGTACCCCTCCACGTCGACCGCTACCACGAGGCGGTAGACCAGTCCGTGCAGCGGCGTCACCATGTCCAGCGTCACCGGTGCAGCATCCCGCCCCCCGGCCCCGGGAAGTAGGGCTATCACCGGGTTTCCCGTTTCACAGCAGTTCGCCGATCTCGCGCAACCGGTCGCGGTCGACGATCGTCACCGACCGGTACCCCACGGTGATGGCCTCCCGGTCGCGCAGCGTCCGGAACTCCCGCCGGGCGGTGTCCTCCTCGACCCCCACCAGCGACCCGATCTCGCCCTGGGTGAGGCCGAGCTTGAGCATGACGCCGCCGACCGCCTTCCGGCCGTAGGCGTCGGCGAGGTACACCAGGACGCGGGCCAGCCGCGTCGCCGCCGGGTAGCCGCTGAAGTCGGTGCGCCGCTGCTCGCCCCACCGCATGGTGCGCACGATCGTCCGGTCCAGGGCGAAGTGCGCGGCCGGGAAGTCGGTGAGGAACCGGGTGAAGGCCGCGGCCGGGACCACCCGCACGCGGCTGTCGACGCACGCGGTCACGGTCGCCGACCGCGGTTCGCCGGTGATCAGCGCCATCTCGCCGATCAGGTCGCCGCCCACCTTGATGTTGAGCAGCGCGACCCGACCGTTCTCCAGGGTGACGGTGGCCTTCACCAGGCCCTGCTCGATCACCACCACGTGGTCGGACAGGTCGCCCTCGCGCATCAGGGGCGTCCCGCGCCGGTAGGTGCGGGACGCGCCGAGGGTGAGCAGCGCGCCCCGGGCGGCGTCGGGCAGCGTCTCCAGGTAGGTCCCGGTGGGTCCGGGCAACGGGTTCACCATGGCGTTCGACCTCCTCCGCAAGGGACCAGTCTGCCGCCCACCACCGCCCGGGACCCGGGATTTCCCGTGGTTCAGCCCAGGTGGCGGCCCCACCAGGCGAGGACGTGGTCGAACCGCTGCTCGCGGTGGCGGGGCTTGCCGGAGCGGGTCAGCTCGTGGCCCTCGCCGGGGAACAGCAGCATCTCGGCCTCGACGCCGTTGCGGCGCAGGGCCACGTACAGGCGCTGGGCCTGCTCCAGCGGACAGCGCCAGTCGTGCTCGGAGTGCGCCACCATGAAGGGCATGGTGATCTTCTCGGCGTAGGTCAGCGGGCTCATCGCGCGCTGCTCCGCGAGGCCCGGCCCGCAGTAGGCGTCGGTGAAGAACCAGCCGATGTCGGAGGACCCGGCGAACGAGTCCCACGCGTTGACGGCGCGCTCGCTCCACGCCGCCCGGAACCGCTCGCCGTGGTGCGCGGCGAGCCACGAGGTCATGAAGCCGCCGTAGGAGCCGCCCATCACGCCGACCCGGCCGGCGTCCAGGTCGGGCCGCTCCAGGGCGACGTCGAGCACCGCGAGCACGTCGTCCACGTCGACGGTGCCGAACGCACCGACCACGGCCTGGCCGTGCGCCTGGCCGTACCCGGCGGACCCGCGCGGGTTGGGCAGCACGACCGCGTAGCCGGCCGCCGCGTAGACCTGGGCCTCGTCGAAGAAGCCCCAGCCGTGGTACATGAACGGGCCGCCGTGCACGGCGAGCACGACGGGGTGCGGCCCCTCGCCCTCGGGCAGGACGAGCCAGCCGTGCACCGGGTAGCCGTCGGGCGCGCTGCCGGTCAGCTCGACGGAGGGCCGCAGCGGCACGGTGGAGCCGAGGTCGGTGAGCACGTCGCCGCCGACCCGCACGACCTCGCCGGGGTTGTCCGCGGTGGAGACCACGGCCACGGTCACGTCGCCGTCCGCGGCGAAGGACCTGACCTCGGCGCGGTCGCCGGCGAGCAGTTCGAGGTCGTCGAGCACGGCGCCGGGGGTGTCGAGCGGCACGCGCCGCAGCTCCACCGCGCCCCGGTTGCGCACGGCCACGAGCACGCCGGCGTCGGTGACCACGGGCGCGCCGGCGGCCTTCTCGCAGTCCACGGTCTCGGTGTCGGTGAGGCGCACGAGCCCGGCGCCGTCGAACCGCCACAGGCCGAGGTTGCGGGCCACGCCGTGCCCGCCGGGGAACTCGGTGCCGTAGAACAGGACGCCGCCGCCGGGCAGCGCCACCGGGAGCGCGACCTGCCCCTCGGAGGCGACCAGCAGCGTGGGCGCGCCGCCCGCCGCGGGCACCGAGTACAGGTCGTTGTAGACGGTCTCGGTCGCGCCGAGGTCGCGGTCGGCGACGAACACGAGCGAGTCGCCGTCGGCGCTCCACGCCGGCTCGGTCGCGGCGAACGCCCCGTCGGTCAGCTCGACCGGCGAGGCGCCCGGGTCGAGCGCGTCGACGGTGAACAGCCGGGTGTGCCGGTCGGTGGTGAAGCCGACGTCGTCGATCCGGTAGTCGAGCCGGGTGATGTGGCGGGGCGCCTCGGCGTCCGGTGACGGGGCCTCGTCGCCGTCGCCGACCGGCGTCCCGTAGCGGCCGGCCTCGGGCACGCGGGCGGTGAACGCGAGCCGCCGCGAGTCGGGCGCCCACACCGGCGCGCCCGCGCCCAGCGGCAGGTCGGTCAGCGCCCGCGCGTCGCCGCCGTCCGCGGGCATGACGTGCAGCTGCGGCGCCGCGCCCTTCCGGGCGACGCGCAGGAACGCGACCCAGCGCCCGTCCGGGGAGATCCGGGGGGCCAGGTCGCGTTCCGCCCACGTCCAGCGCCGCGCGCCGCCACCGTCGAGGGGCACGCGGTGCAGCCCGCCCCGGTAGGTGTTCGAGGCGACGTCCGGGGTGGTGACGTTCACCAGGACGAGGTCACCCCGCACCGACACGGAGCCGGGGGTGGTCAGCTGCTGCAAGTCATCGGGGCGCACGCCTCAGCACGGTACCGGACAGGTCCTTAGCAAAGCGTACGAGTTATTGACGCTCACAGAACGTCACCCGAACGGCCCGGACGACTACTCCGCGGGCTTGTCCGCGCCCGTGTGCAGCGCCGCCTCCGGGTGGCGCTTCACCTTGATCAGGCTGGCGATGGTGGTGATGGCCAGCACGCCGATGATCACCGACAGCGACAGCTCGATGCCGATGGTCGGCACGTGCAGCGGCTCACCGCCGTTGAGGAACGGCAGCGAGTTGGTGTGCAGCGCCTCCAGGATCAGCTTCACGCCGATGAAGCCGAGGATCACCGACAGGCCGATCGACAGGTACACCAGCTTGTTCAGCAGGCCGCCGAGCAGGAAGTACAGCTGGCGCAGGCCCATGAGCGCGAACGCGTTGGCCGAGAAGACCAGGAACGGCTCCTTGGTGAGGCCGAAGATCGCCGGGATCGAGTCGAGCGCGAACAGCAGGTCCGTGGTGCCGATGGCCACGATGACGATGAACATCGGCGTGACGAAGCGCTTGCCGTCGATCTTCACGAACGAGTCGCCGCCGTGGTAGCGGTCGGTGACCGGGTAGACCTTGCGCACGACCCGCGTGGCGACGTTCTCCTTGTACTCCTCGCCGTCGTCGTCGTGGTTCGTGAACGCCAGCTTGTAGCCGGTGTAGATCAGGAACGCGCCGAAGAGGTAGAAGACCCAGCTGAACTGCGCGATGACCGCCGCGCCGACCGCGATGAAGATGCCGCGCATGACCAGCGCCATCAGGATGCCGATCAGCAGCACCTTGTGCTGGTGGATCGCGGGCACCTTGAAGGTGGTCATGATGATCAGGAAGATGAAGAGGTTGTCGACGCTCAGCGAGTACTCGGTGATGTACCCGGCGAAGAACTCGCCCGCGTACGTGCCGCCCGAGAAGTACCAGATGCCGAGGCCGAACAGGACCGCGACGCCGACGTAGAAGATCACCCAGCGGCCCGCTTCGCCGATGGTGACCTCGTGCGGTTTGCGGTCGACGATGAAGAGGTCGATGGCCAGCAGCACCACCAGGCCGGCGATCGTGGCGAACCACAGCCACACAGGAACAGACATCGAGACACCCTCCGGTACACCGCGCGCACGCCAATGACCGGAGGTCTCCTCCGCCGACTGGACCAGCCGACCGGTGGCACCGGGAACCCCACGCCGGATTCCGTGCTGACGACACCACCGCGTTAGGGAGTACTCCCCTCCACCTGCGGATAGTCTCACGCATAACCCCCCTCCCGCGCCACTCGGGGTGATCAGGGGCACCCATTTCGTCGTTTTCGGGTGATTCGCTGAGAGTCGGACCCCCTGCTCACACACCGTTCTCAGGCGTGCGCGCCTAAGGTCGTGCCGTGGCCTCCCTCAACCGCCTCCGCGGCAGGTGGTCGCTCCCCGCGCTGGTCCTCGTAGCAGCCTTGCTGGCTGCTGTCGTGGTCTGGACGCGCGGGGGCGACGAACCAGCCCCGGTGAGCACCCGCGACGCGGTGATCGACGTGCCGGAAAGTCCGGACAGCGACCGCACCGTGCAGATCGACACCACCCTGTACCTGCCCGAACGCACGCCCGCCCCGGCCGTCCTGCTCCCGCACGGCTTCGGCGGGAGCAAGCAGGGCGTAGCCGGTCAGGCGACCGAACTGGCGCAGCGCGGCTTCGTCGTGCTGGCCTACTCCGCCCGCGGCTTCGGCCGCAGCACCGGGCAGATCGCGCTGAACTCGCTGGACCACGAGGTCCGCGACGCGCAGAAGCTCCTCGACTGGCTGGCCACCCGCGAGGAGGTCGTGACCGACGGCGGCGGGGACCCGCGCGTCGGCGTCACCGGCGGCTCCTACGGCGGCGCGCTGGCGCTGTCGCTGGCCGGCGTGGACCCGCGCGTGGACACCATCGCGCCGGTGATCACCTACAACGACCTGGCCCAGGCGCTGCTGCCGAACTCGGCGCGACCGGACGCGGTCGACGCGAGCACGGCCTCGCCGGGCGCGTTCGCCGACAACGGCGTGTTCAAGCGCTCGTGGGCGGGCATCTTCTTCTCCGCCGGCCTGTCCGGCGCGGACGCCGCCAACCCGGGCCAGGAGGCCGTCGAACCCGGCCAGGAGGACGACGACAACCTGGGCGCCGCCGCCGCGGCCGCCACCCAGGCGCCCCCGGCCCAGCAGCAGGGCGAGGGCCGGCCCCCCGGTCCCGTGACCGGGGCGTGCGGCCGGTTCCAGGCCGACGTGTGCGCCGCGTACACCGAGGTCGCCACCACCGGCAAGGCCGGGCCGCAGACGCTGGAGCTGCTGCGCCGCTCGTCCCCCGTCGCGGTGACCGACAAGATCACCCAGCCCACGATGATCGTGCAGGGCGAGCAGGACACCCTGTTCGGCCTCGACCAGGCCGACGCCAACGCCCGCCAGATCGCCGCCAACGGCGCCAAGGTGAAGGTCGTCTGGTACTCCGGCGGCCACGACGGCGGCTCCCCCGGCCCCGAGCTGCGCGGGCAGATCGCCGACTGGCTCGACTTCCACCTGCGCGGCGAGGGGACCGACCCCGGCACCAGCTTCGAGTACACGGTGGCGGGCGCGTTCCGCAGCAGCGGCACCCCCGCGCTGCGCACCGTCGTCGCCCCGGCCTACCCGGGCCTGGCGGGCACCTCGCCCGTGGCGCGCACCGACGTGGCGCTGTCCGGGCGCGAGCAGGTCGTGGTCAACCCGGCGGGCGGCAACCCGGCCGCCGTGTCCAGCCTGCCCGGCCTCGGGTCGATCGTGTCGCGGTCCAGCTCGCTGTCCTCGCGGCTCTCGCTCGACCTGCCCGGCCAGTCCGCCGTGTTCCAGAGCGAGCCGCAGACCGCCCAGACGCTGCTGACCGGCGCGTCCACCGTGCGGCTGCGGGTCGCCGCGGTGCCCGGCCAGCCGGTGCCCGCCGAGGGCGCCGTGCTGTACGTGAAGCTGTACGACGCGGACGCCAACGGCGTGCGCACGCTGCCCGGCTCGGCCGTGGCCCCCGTGCGGATCGCGTCCCTGCCCGCCGACGGCACGCCGGTCGACGTGACCGTGACGCTGCCCGGCGCGGTGCGGCCGGTGGAGAGCGACCACCGCTTCCAGGTCGTCGTGTCCACCACCGACCAGGCGTACGCCAACGCCACCGAGCCCGCCGCGTACCGCGTGTCGCTGGCGGTCCCGACGCTGTCCGTGCCGGTGGTGGCGGGCGTGAACGCGACCAGCGACGTGCCGACCACCGCCCTGTGGGGCATCGCGGTCGTGCTGGTCGTGTGCGTGATCGCGGCCGTGGTCGCCTGGTTCCGGCGCAGGCTGTCGGCCGACGTCGACCCGTCGCTGGAGTCGGTGCCGCTCGTCATCGAGGGCCTGACCAAGTCCTACCCCGGCGGGCTGACCGCGGTGAAGGACCTGTCGTTCCGGGTGGAGCACGGCCAGGTCCTCGGCCTGCTCGGCCCCAACGGCGCGGGCAAGACCACCACGCTGCGGATGCTCATGGGGCTGATCCGGCCCAGCGAGGGCGGCATCCGGGTGTTCGGGCACAAGGTGCACCCCGGTGCACCGGTGCTGTCGCGCATCGGGTCGTTCGTCGAGGGCTCCGGCTTCCTGCCGCACCTGTCCGGCGCGGCCAACCTGCGGCTGTACTGGGCGGCCACCGGCCGCCCGGCGGAGCAGGCGCACGTCGAGGAGGCCCTGGAGATCGCGGGCCTGGGCAACGCGGTGAACCGGCGCGTGCGGACCTACAGCCAGGGCATGCGGCAGCGGCTGGCCATCGCGCAGGCCATGCTCGGCCTGCCGGACCTGCTGGTGCTCGACGAGCCGGCCAACGGGCTCGACCCGCCCCAGATCCACCAGATGCGCGAGGTGCTGCGCCGCTACGCGGGGGCGGGGCGCACCGTGCTGGTGTCCTCCCACCTGCTCGCCGAGGTCGAGCAGACGTGCTCCCACGTCGTCGTGATGCACAAGGGCACCCTGGTCGCCGCCGGCCCGGTCGAGGAGATCGCGACGGGCGGCGGCGAGGCCAGCTTCCGGGTCGACCGCCCCGAGGAGGCGGCCGACGTGCTGCGCGGCCTGGCCGGCGTGCACGACGTGAGCGTGGACGGCGACCAGGTCCACGCCGGCCTCAACGGCACGCCCCGCGCGTCCGCGCTGGAGGCCCTCGTGACGGCGGGCGTGGCGGTGGACCAGGCCGGTCCGCGGCGGAAGCTGGAAGACGCGTTCCTGGAACTGGTGGGCGAATGAATACCAACGGCGTGCACACCGACCCGTCGGCCATCGCCGACCTGACGAACGCGGCGGCGGCGGAGCACTCCTCCGTCGCCCCGGACGGCTCGAAGGTGGGCTACCGGGCCGGGCGGACGCTGCCGCTGCGGGTCGAGCTGGCCCGGCAGCTGCGCCGGCGGCGGACCCAGCTCGTGCTCGGCTTCCTCGTCCTGCTGCCGTTCATCCTGGTGGTGGCGTTCGAGATCGGCGAGTCGCAGGCCAACCGCCGGTCCGGCGGGTTCGTCGACCTGGCCACGGCCAGCGGCGTGAACTTCGTGATCCTCACGCTGTTCGTGTCCGGGAGCTTCCTGCTGCCGATGATCGTCGCGCTGTTCTTCGGCGACACCATCGCGTCGGAGGCGTCGTGGTCGTCGTTGAAGTACCTGCTGGCGGCGCCCGTCCCGCGGCACCGGCTGCTGCGGCAGAAGGCGCTCGCGTCGGGGCTGCTGTCGCTGTTCGCGCTGGTCCTGCTGCCCGCGGTGGCGCTGGGCGTCGGCGTGGCCTGGTACGGGGCGGGCGAACTGGTCTCCCCCACGGGTGAGGCCGCGCCGTTCGGCGACGGCGTCCTCGGCATCGCGCTGGCGGTCGTCTACATCGCGATCCACCTGTTCTGGGTGGCCGGGCTGGCGCTGTACCTGTCGGTGTCGACCGACGCGCCGCTGGGCGCGGTCGGCGGCGCGGTGCTGGCGTCGATCCTGTCGCAGATCCTCGACCAGATCACCGCCCTGGAGGACCTGCGGAACTACCTGCCGACGCACTACGCGCTGGCGTGGGTCGACCTGCTGTCCACCGACGTGGACTGGTCGCAGATGGCGATGGGGACGTTCTCGGCGCTCGCGTTCGGGGCGTTCTTCACCCTCATGGCGGCGCGCAAGTTCGCCACGAAGGACATCACCAGCTGAGGTCTTCCCGCTGTTCGGAGGGGGTGTCGGGGATCTTCCCGGCACCCCCTCCTCATGGCCGCTTCTTCTTCGGCAGCCCGGCGACGACGGCGTCGTAGGACCCGTCGAGCAGCTCCAGCAGCTCGTCGTCCGGCACCGCGCCCGCGAGGTCGACGCGGTTCCAGCCGTAGCGGCCGACGTAGGCGCTGACCGCGATGTCACCGGGGTACCGCTCCCGCCACGCCGCCGCGTCCTCGGCGTCGGTCCCGCACTTGACGCCCACCGTGTGCTCGACGAGCCCGATGAACGCGAACGCCTTGCCGCCGACCTTGCACACCAGCTCGGACTCGCCCCACGGGTAGGTCTCCTCCGCGCCGGGCTTGGCGAGGCAGTGGGCGATGACCTCGTCGAGGGTCATGACGGTTCCTCCAGGGTCGCGGGGTCGGGCAGGGCGTCCGGACCGACGGGCAGCTCGCGGGCCGCCCCGGCGTGCGCGCCGTCGAGGAAGATCGCCAGGTTGCGGCGCCAGGCGTCGGGCGCGGTCGCGTGGGTGGCGCGGACCAGCTGGGCGTGGGACCAGAACACCACGAACAGGTCGCCGGGCGCGAGGTCGGCGCGCAGCGACCCGTCGCGCTGGGCGTCCTGGACCACCCGCGCGGACGCGGTCGAGGACCTGCCCGAGGTCGGCGGCCACGAGGTCGGGCAGGACGGCGTCGATGAGCGCCTCGCGGCTGCCGAAGCGGTTGTAGAGCGTGCCGGTGCTGGCCCCCGCGCGGGCCGCGATGTCCCCGAGGGGTATGGCGAGGCCCCGTTCCCGGAACACCTCGACCGCGGCGGCCTTGAGCTTCTCGACGTTGCGCCGCGCGTCCTGCCGCAGGTGCGGTTCGCCCGCGAGGGGTACGACGTGGCGCTGGTGGCGCGGCGGCGGGGCCCGCTGGAAGCGCTGCGCGACGGCCTGCGGGCCGAGGGCGTCGACGTCGAGGCGTTCACCGCCGACCTGGCCGACCTGGTCTGGGACCTGGTCACGAAGCGCGACCGGGTGGAGGAGGTC
>NZ_JBPKJK010000139.1:0-23406 GCF_051756985.1 Saccharothrix sabaoui | reverse complement strand
ACCATGACGATCTCGAACAACCTCAGCATCGACAACGACGAGCGCAACTACACGTTCGACGGCGGGACGTCGGTGTTCCGCGACAACACCTCGTGCCGCAGCGGCAGCGGGGCGAACGACCGCGTCGTCGGCAACTCCGACGCGTCGAACCAGTTCTGGTCCGGGACGAACGGCTCCCGGTGCGCGTCCTACTCCGGCGCGTTGGGCTGGTCCTACGCCGCGGACGGCCGCCTCGCCGTCACCCTCGGCGGCAAGCCCGTGACGCCGTAGCCCCCGCTGCGAGCGGTGTCGCGGGACGGACCACCGGAGCCGGGCGGGTACGACGTCGTACCCGCCCGGTGCGCACGCGGGCTCGTCGAGCACGACGGTCCACCTACGGCGCAGGACGGTGGAGTCGTGAGATCGTGCGACTCGCGCAGGGTCCCCGGGCGGACCGCCGCTCGCGTCCACTGCCTTTGCACGGCGTCGGCCAGTGCGGCGATCGCCGACCACCCGGTTCCCGTCGTCGGTAGGGTCTCCCGGCACCACCGACCTCGACGTTGGGAGAACCGTGCCAGGGACGTCCCCGTTACCGCCGCTGTCCGGCGACGACGACAACGCACGCCGCCGCAGGCCGAGGGACGGCGCGCGAGGCGGGAAGCACCCCCTCGGCACGTTCACCACGCTGGCCCGGGTCCTGTGGGTGCTCTCGGCCATGGGGGTCGTCATCCGGTCGGGGGTGACCCTGTTCACGCCGACCTTGCAGTTCGCGTGCTTCTCCACCGTGAACAACGGCCCGTTCACCGTGCAGGACACCGAGGACGACTACCTCCAGGCCGGTGTGTTGGTCGACATCGACAGCCAGCGCTTCTGCTTCGAGCAGCTCTCCGGCGGGGCCAGGGGCCTCGTGCTGGCGGAGCAACTGCCGGGCGCGCTCGGCTACACCATCCTGTTCTTCCTGCTCAAAAGACTGCTCGACCACGCCACCGACCACGGCTTCCTCGTCGCGTCCACGGCCTCGCGGCTGCGCGTGTTCGGCCTGTACCTGCTGATCGCCCTGCCCGCGCTCGCCCTGGTGGAGTCCCTCGCCCGGCTGCTCCTGCTGCGTCGCGCCCTGACGGACACGGCCGTCGGCCGTTCCGGGTCCGACTGGTACAACGTCCTGGCCGACTGGCGGTACCCGTGGTGGACGGTGCTCGTCGGAGTCGGGGTGCTGGCCCTGTCGAAGCTGGTGCGGGACAGCGCGGCGACAAGGGAAGTTCCGAACACGATCGGGTGATTCTGGCGCCGTCACCCGGGCCTGTCCGGTCCACCCCGTCCGCAGAGCCGGGTCAGAAGCCGCCGCTGTCGTTGTCGTACGCATCGCGGATGCGCTGCTGGTGCAGTTCGTACTCGGTCCGGTAGTTCCAGCTGACCCGCAGCAGCGCCCGCCGGTCCGGGTCCAGCAGGCCGGTCGCCGGGTGCGGCGGCAACCCGGCGCAGTGCTCCCGGAACAGTTCCGGCGGGTCGGGGAAGGCGTGGTTGACGAGCCGGCTCAGCAGCGCGGTGAACAGCACCCCGAGCAGCAGGGTCAGGCCCAGCCCGCCGGCGATCCCGCCCGGCGGGCGGTGCCCGCCGGAGAACAGCAGCAGGGCCGCGTAGAAGAAGCCGAGCAGCCACGTGACGATCAGGGCGGCGGTCGCCGCGCGGTCCGGCACGGGACGCATCCACCTGGCGTGCCGGGCGTCCTGCTCCCGCAGGAACGTCTCGCACCGCTCGCGCAGCTCGGGGTCGCGGCGCAGTTCCGACAGGGCGACCGGCCGGCCGGCGCGGGCGACGGCGTCCAGCCACGCGGCCGGGACCGGGTGGGCGGGCGCGTGCCGCGGGTCCCGGCCGCGCTCCGTCACCGTCATCATGCCCTCGGCGTCGAGGGTGATCAGGTCGTCGAGCAGGAGGGTCGCGACGGCGTCGTCGTCGATCGCACTGGTGTGGGCCCACCGCACGGCGAGCGCGTGGAACGGGTCGATCTCCAGCCCGGGGAGCGCCGCGCGCACCTCACGCTCCGCCGGTTTCGGCCGCCGGCTCAGCACGGCCAACGCCGCGTACAGCACCGCCGCGACCGCCGTCACCACACCCGCCGGCACCAGGCTCGACACGCGTCGATGATCGCAGGCCGGCACTGCTCGCGGAATGGAGTTCCCGACAGTCCGGAGTCCTTGTTCCCCACCGCGGACCGGGGGCGGCGCGCCGGGACAGCGGTTTCGGCCATTCGGCCGGACTTCGCCGGCACGGCGACAGGCCCCGCTCGGCGAGCGGGGCCTGCACGACCGGGGACTCAGCCGACCGGCGGGGACATCGTGAACCAGTTGAAGCCCTCGACCAGCGGCTTGTTCTGGTCGGCGTACGCCGTGCCGGACAGCTCCCAGCGCTCGACCGAGCGGTACGTGCCGGGCTGCAGGCTCTCGTTGACCGGCGTCGTCTCGTCGTCCTTCACGGGCAGGTACTCGTAGACCGACCGGCGCGTCAGCGTCACGGCCAGCGTCTCGTAGGCGGACTGCGTGTCGAGGTAGCCCGCCTGGCCGTGGTCCGCCGCCTCGGCCGGGTCGGCCAGCCGCAGCTGCACGAAGTCACCGCCGAAGGAGCCCTTGGCCGACACCACCGTGACGAGGTGCCCGCCGTCGCGCTTCAGGCTGTTCTGCGGACCCGCGACGTAGCGCCCGTACCACATCTGCACCGGGCCCTGGTTGAGCTTCTTGGCCAGTTCACCGGCGAAGTCCGGGCCGGAGGTGGTGCCGATCCCGCCGGTCGCCGTCGACCACCCGACATCCCGGGCGGGCTTGGTGGCGATGTTCCACGCGGTGCGCAGGTTGGTCGAGTTGGTGCCGTCCTCGACGCTCCACTGGGAGTCCGTGGCGATCCGGCCGATCGAGTTGGTGACGATGCCGTAGTGGGCCGGGTCCTTGGGGTCGAGGTTGCGGACCTTGGTGGTGAGCCAGCCGACCGGTGCCTGCTTCTCGTGCCCCCAGTAGTGCAGCACGTTGTAGAGCGACGACGGACCGCAGTGGGTGCCGCCGTTGGCCGCGAAGCCGGCGCGGTACTGGTCGACGTCGCTGACGCCGCACTGCTTGACCTCGAAGTCGGGGCCGGTGACGTCGGTGAGCTTCACGCACGGCGACGGCGTGCCGATGATCGGGTCGGCGGCGGCGAGGCCGGGCAGGGCGACGGAGCTGACGGCGGCGGTGGCGATGGCGGCGATGACGACCTTGCGCAACATGGGGTTCCTGCCTCCTGTGGAGGGGGCCACCTCCCGTGGCCCCTTCGCTGTCGATAGGAGAAGCCTGACCTGCGCAAACACCGATGTCATGAGGGTCGCCCCCTCAACCTCGGGCGGGAAAAAGATGGGTGTATCAGGACTGCCCCCACCCGCCTCCTACCCAGACGGGCAACAGCCCGCCCGCCGGAGCGGGGTGGTCCGGCGTCCGCGCACCGGCGTGGTCCCGACCGCGGAGGACTACCGCGACACCCCACCCGCGGACGGCTCGGCGGCCAGGCGGAACAGGTCCCGCGTCGGGTGCACGTCGACCGGGATGCCCGCCCCGACCTCGATGGCCTGCTCCCCGTCGACGAGGTGGCTCGTGGTGAACGGCGGCCGGCCCGGCACGGTGACCAGCATCCGGACCCTGGTGCAGCGGTCGTCGTCGGGGACGTACCCGCTGATCCCGACCAGCGGGATCATGGGACCGGCACACGACCAGGAGCCCGAGCACGGTCCAGACCGGCTGCTCGAAGAAGCCCGTCGGACGGTTCACCGGGCCTTCGGCCGCCGGGTACACGCACCCTCCTCACAGGTACGACAGTGCTGTTGCATCGGGTAGTGGACCACGCCCCCGGCGATCACCCGCCTGGTCCACACCTGAGGGCCGCTGCCCATCCGCGACCTCGTCAACGCCGGCCGGGATCGCGTCCCACCGGACGGAATCCGACGCCGGGTAGGACGACATGAGGTGGTGGAGCGCGGAGTGTCGCGGGTTCGTCACCGCCGCGGAGGTGGCGCCGGTGTGCGGACGGCTCAGTCCAGCCCGGCGCGCTTCCGGTGGGCCGCGTAGTCGTCGGCGACCACGCGGTGCGCCCGTTCGACGATGTCCCGCAGCTCGGCCAGCCCGATCTCCACCGCCCGCAACCCGCCTTCGCGGTGCCGGGCGGTCAACCAGGTGCGGTCACCGAAGCGGAACAGGAACGAGTGGAACGGGAACGTGATCTCGCCCCACTCCAGGAACGACAGCCGCTTTTCCCACGACGCCAGGACCGGGTCGTGCTCGCTCTCGACGACCAGGCGCTCGTGCAGCGCCCGCGGGTCGGTGCCGAGGACCGCGGCGTGCGGCGCCAGGTCGGGCCAGTCGTCCAGCGCGCGCAGCGTCAACCCCACCCGGAGCAGGAAGTTCGGCACGTACACCTGGTCGTCCCGGAACGTGAGGTTCTCGCCGCCGACGTAGATCGTGACGGAGCGCAGCTGTGCGTGCTCGGCCTCCGCGGGCCCCACCAGGACCCCGAACCGTGCCCGATCACCGATCACCGAACCCCTCCGGGTGTTCCGGGAATGCGCACCGTACCGGCACTACGGGCCTGCCCTCAGCGCATTTTCCGCGGGGCGATCCACCCCGGTCGAGCCCACGCGGCGGTGGTGCGTCCGGGAGGACGGGCTCCCGGACGCACCGACGTGCTCAGGCCACGGCCGCGTCACAGGGTGCGACGCCGGCGGAGGCGGCGACGGCGGTCGGCTCCGTGACGGGCGGGCCCAGGGAAGCGGGCCGGTTGCCGTCGCAGGTGCCGGTCCGCAGGCTGTCGCCACGGAGGGTGGTGAACATCAGGTACTCGTCACCGACCTGCAGGTAGACCAGGCCGCACGCCGATGTCTCCCCGTAGGTCCCGACCACGACGACGTCGGGGACGTCGCCCTTGTAGACGTCGCCGACCTTGAAGGTGTAGCGCAGGTTGCTCGGCGACTCGTAGACCTTGCTGATCACGGAACCGGCGAACACGTGGGTGGCGCGTGCGTACCGCTGCGGCTCCCCGCCGGGCAGGCACTGGCAGGCACTGGCCGTGCCGACGACCACACCGGTCAGCAGACCGACGACCAAGGTCGACACACCGGCCACTCGGGTCAGAAAACGCAGGAACACCAAGAGAACCTCCAAAGCGGAGCAGGACCCTTTGTCGGCGGTGTGCCCCCACGGTAGCGGCCCGAGGGCTCTCCGGACCAGACGACCGCTCGCACGCGGGACGTCGGCGAACAGCGCAACGCGACTCCCGGTCGGGCCCCGGCGCGTTCGGCGTCGACGCGGGCGGTCAGGCCGGTGGCGACGGCGGTGCGGGGTGGAACGCCGACAGTCCGCAGCGCCGTCGACTGGCGCGGCACGACGACCGACCGTGCCGCTTCGACTGGCCTACCTGAGGACCACCGTCCTGCAACACCGACTGGGTGATACCCGTCCGCGGTTCTCCCCCGCCGATCGGGCGTTCCCCATCGCGCGCCACCACGTCGCCTGACCTGAACGGACGACGTTTCGGCAGGCACACCGTTCCCGCCGCGGACGACGGGCGGGCGCACCGCCTGATCGACGGCTCGACAGGGTCACGGCGCGGTCGCGGTCGCGGGACCGCCGCGCCCGTCGGGGACCTCCTCGGCGGGCGCGGACCGCTTGGCCAGTTCGAGCGCTTCGATGTACTTGGGCAGTTCGTGCAGCGTCCGCCGCAGGTGTCCCCCGGTGACCTGTTCCTCGAACGCCGCGTCGGCGACGACCCTGTCGAGCCCGGGGTGGAGCCGGCGGAGCTTGTCCAGGGGCACGTCCCGCAGGAGGTCGACCATGCGCAGGCGGTCGGCGACCACGTCGAGCGTGCGCTTCAGGCCCGCGATGATCCGGTCCGCCTCCGCCGGCTCCAGCACGAGCCTGCCGTCGGCGGCGAGCAGCAGGAACAGGTCGCCGCCGAACTCCTCGCGCGGGAAGGGCACCGCGCCCTCGTCACCCGGGGGCATCAGGTGGACGATCGGTGCGCGGACCGGGCGCGGCTCGGGCGTCCCCGGTCGGGTGGGGTGACGTCGGGCACCGCCGACACCGCGTCGGCTCGTTGCGTACGGATGACCACGTCTACCGCCTTCCGGATGGCCTGCACCAAGCTGACCACGCGGTCGGTCACGTGACACCGCGCCGGGGAGGGCGTCTGCCCACCCGGGCCGCCACCTTTGCCCACAAGTCCGGCCGGCACCCGGCGCCGGTCCGGCGCGGTGAGCGGTGCTACACGTCCCCCACTTCCACGTAGCGCCCGGAGAGGTGGTCCGCGGCACCGGTGGCGATGCGGACGAGGGCGGCGGTCGCGTCGGCGACCGGGGTGAACCCGCCGTCGTCGCGGGCGCGCAACGTGAAGTCGAGGATGCCGTCGGCCCACGGGTCGCCGACGTGCCCCCGGTCCAGGTGCGCCCTGGTCATGCCGGTGTCGAGCAGGCCGGGGTCGAAGGCCACGGCGGTGACGCCGGTGCCCCGCAGTTCGCCGTCGAGGTTCGCGGTGAGCGCGATCAACGCGGCCTTGGACACGGCGTAGGCGCTCGCGTGCGGCCAGCGGAGCCTGCCGGCCCGGCTGACGATGGTGACGACCCGGCCGCCGCCGCGGGCGGCCATGCCGGGGACGACGGCCCGGGTCGCGGTCTGCGCCCCCCTCAGGTTGACCTCGAAGGTGCGCCACCAGTCGTCGGGGTCGACCTCCCAGGTCGGTCCGATGGGGCCGGGCAGGGCGGCGTTGTTGACCAGCACGTCGGCGTCCCACGGGACGACGGCGGCGGTGAGGGTGTCCGGGTCGGTCACGTCCGCCCGCGCGCGCTCGACGGTCCCGGGCAGGTCGCGCGCCAGTTCGACGGTCTCGTCCAGCGCGCCCCGGTCCCTCCCCACGACCAGCACCGAGGCGCCCACCCCCGCCAGTGCCACGGCGAACTCGCGGCCGAGCCCGCGCCCCCCACCGGTCACCACCACCCTCACCGCCGGTGGCCGGACGGGTTTGCCGGTCGCCGAGCGCGGGATCGCCGTGACGCGTTCGATCCGGCGGACGCGCTTCTGCGGCGCGACCCGCGCGGCGACGTGCGCGGTGATCTCGCCCAGCGCGACCTTGCCGGTCACCACGACGTACGCCTTGGGCACCTCGCCCGCCACGGGGTCGTCCTCGCCCACCACCAGGGCGTCGGTGACGGCCGGGTGGCCCACGAGGACGTCCTCCAGCTCCGCGGGCGAGACCTGGTGCCCCTTGTACTTGATCAGCGACTTGAGGCGGCCGACGATCCGCAGGTGGCCCCCGGGGTCGAGCAGCGCCAGGTCGCCGGTGCGGAACCAGCCGTCGGCGTCGCGCAGGGGCGTGCCGTCGAGGTAGCCGGCGGCGATCTGCGGTCCTCGCAACCACAGCTCGCCGGGCACGGCGTCCCGACCGGTCGCCGGGTCGACGAACCGGGCTTCGGTGCCGGGCAGCACCACGCCGACGGTCCCGGCCGGCACCGGGTGGTCGTCGGGGGTGAAGGAGACGCACCCGGCCTCGGTCATGCCGAAGCCCTGCACGACCGGCAGGCCGTACCGCTGCGCGAAACCGGACGCGGCCGCGGCGGGCAGCGGCGCGCCGCCGGACACCACGAGCCGCAGGGAACGCGGCACGGCGGGGCCCGGGAGCGCGGCGAGCCCGGCGACGACGCTCGGCACCAGGTAGGCGATGGCGGTGCCGGTGCCGTCCAGCAGGGCCGCGAACGCGGCGGCGTCGAACCGGCCCGGACCGATGACCAGGGTGCCGCCTGCGCGCAGGGTCGCGTTCATCGCCATCTGCATGCCGTAGACGTGGCGCAGCGGGCCGCAGCACGCGACCACCTCGCCGTCGCCGATGCGGTGCACTCGTGCGATCTGCGCGAGCCCCGCGGTGAGGTTGCGGTGGGTGACCACGACCTTCTTCGGCAGGCCCTGCGTGCCGCTGGAGGACAGCAGCACCGCGGGCCGGTCGCCCCCCGTCACCGGTTCGGGCCGGGCGGTGCCGGGAGGGACCGTCTCGTCGGGGCGGAGGACGGGGAGGGGCGGCGCGGGCCACAGGGCCTCCTCCGCGACGACGGCGCGGGCACCGCACCGCGCCAGGTCTTCGCTCCACCGGTCCTGCTTGTCCCGGGGGTCCAGCGGCAGGACCACGCCGCCGGCGGCGAGCACGGCGTGGTGGGCGATGACGAACTCGGCGCTGTTCTCGGTGAGGACGGCGACCACGTCGTCCTCGGTGACGCCGATGTCGCGCAGCCGCGCGGCCAGGCCCGCCACCGCGGCGGTCAGCGCGGCGTAGGTCCACCGCCGCTCACCGCCGCGGGAGTGGTCGACGATCGCGACCCGCCCGTCGAGCGCGGGCCGGTGGGGCAGCACGTACTCGGCCACCCCCGCGGTGCCCGGGTCGGCGAACGGGGCGGGGTGCTCGGTGGTCATCGGAACGCTCCCTGTTCGTGCGGGCTCCCTGTCCGTGCGGTCAGGGCCGGACGAGCACCTTCGTCGCGGTGCGCGCGGCCATCGCCCCGTAGCCCGAGGCGACGTCGTCGAGCGTCACCACGTGGTCGAACACCGGGGAGGGGTCGATCCGGCCGGACAGCACGTCGTCCACCAGGCCGGGCAGGTAGGCGCGGGCCGGTGCGAGGCCGCCGGTGACGGTGATGTTGCGCAGGAAGCACGTCATCATGTCGACCCCGCCGTGCGGGCCGCCGACCAGGGCGACGGACCCGCCGTCCGCGCACACCGCCATCGCGGTGTCCAGCGCGGACTGCTCGCCCACGGCGTCGACCACCAGGTCGACGCCGACCCCGCCGGTGGCCTCCCGCAGCGCGGCGTGCGCCTCGTCCCCGCGCGCGGTGACGAAATCGGTCGCGCCGAACGACTTGCCGATCTCCAACCGGTTCGCGTGGCGGCCGAACAGGAAGATCCGCTCGGCGCCGGCGTGGCGGGCGGCGAGGACGGAGCACAGGCCGACAGCGCCGTCGCCGACCACGGCCACGGTCGCGCCGGCGGGCAGGCCGGCCGAGGCGACGGCGTGCGTGCCGGTGGACATGACGTCGGCCAGCGCGAGGATGCCGGGCAGGCGCTCGTCGGTGGGGTCGGTCGGGACCGGGACGAGGGTCGCGTCGGCGAACGGCACCCGCACGGCCTCGGCCTGCCCGCCGCCGGCGTCGACGCCGAACATCCCGCCCGAGCGGCACGAACTGGTCACCCCCCGGCTGCAGGGCGCGCAGGCGCCGTCGGAGAACTGGAACGGCGACACGACGAGGTCGCCCGGGCGCACGGTCCGCACGTCCGCGCCGGTGGCCTCGACCACGCCGACGAACTCGTGCCCGCAGCGCGGTCCGCGCACCGGGCCGGGGTGGCCCGCGAAACCGCGCAGGTCGGTGCCGCAGATGCCGGCGGCCAGGACGCGCACGACGGCGTCGGTGGGTCCTTCGACGGCGGCGTCCGGCACCGTCTCGGTGCGCAGTTCCCCCGGTGCGTGCAGGATGGCGGCTCTCACGGTCGGTCTCCTCGGCGCTTCAGGACTTCTTGCGGGCGATGGTCAGGCCGTCGGCGACGGTCAGCAACACGGAGTCGACGCGGTCGTCGGCCTTCACGTGGGCGTTGAAGGCGCGGATGGCCGCGGCGTTGCCGGTGGCGTCGGGCAGGGCGGCCTCGCCGGCGTAGAGGACGTTGTCCGCCAGGATGAGGCCGCCGGGGCGGACGCGCGGGACCAGCAGCTCCCAGTACTCGGTGTAGCCGGTCTTGTCGGCGTCGATGAACGCCAGGTCGACGAACGGCTCGTCGGGCAGGGCGCGCAGCGTGTCGGCGGCCGGTCCGAGTTCGACGCGGATGCGGTCGGCGACCCCCGCCGCCGCCCACGCCTCGCGGGCGAGCGCGGTCCACTCGTCGGACAGGTCGCACGTGATCACCCGGCCGCCGGGGGCGAGGCCGGAGGCGAGCGCGAGCGTCGAGTAGCCGGTGAACGTGCCGACCTCGACCACGGTGCGGGCGCCGACGGACTTGGTCAGCAGGGTCAGCAGCGCGCCCTGCTCGGGCGGGATCTGCATCTCGGCGACGCCGCCGAGGGCGTGGGTCCGCTCGACCAGGTCCTGCTGCGCGGGCGTCAGCGGGAGCACCTGTTCGCGGACGTAGGCGAGCACGTCCTCGTCGAGCCGTACGGATTTCACGGTGTCGGGGCTGCTCATGGCGCGACCTTCCTCCGGGGGTGGGCGACCAGCTGCTCCAGGTGTTCCGGCAGCCCGGCCTGGAGCCTGCTCACGTCGTCGTTGTCGTAGTGCGCGGTGTCGGGGCGCGCGGCCAGGTCCTCGACGACGAGGGCCACCCGGTCGGCGAGCTGGTCGTCGAACTCGGCGCGGCAGACCCCGGCGCGGGCGATGCCGAAGAAGTCGTCGAAGCGGTCGCGGTCGGCGTCGGTGACGCGGGTGGGGTCCATGCCGGACTCGCGCAGCAGGGACTTGCCGCGGGGCACCAGGCGCTTGGCGACGGTCATGTGCACGAGCCGGTTGGTCCTGAGCGCGCGCTTGACCCGGTCGCCCGCGACCGGCTTGAACCGGCCGAGCAGGTCGGAGACGTGCTCGTAGTCCCGTGCCCACGTGCCGCTGAACGCCGGGTGGCGGGCCTTCATCCGGGCCCGGATGACCGTCGCGTAGGTCTCGGGCGAGCAGCTGCCGGAGTAGAGCAGCAGCGCGGAGTAGGCGTCGTAGAGCCCCGCCACGGCGTCGCCCGCCTCCTCCGGCGCGTCGGGGCGCAGGGCGTCGGAGAGGCGGTCGCCGAGCAGCCGCCACACGCAGACGGCGACGTGGTGGCCGAGCACCCAGCGGTACCAGCCCAGCGAATCGGCGTCGGACAGGGCGTCGGGCAGCCGGAGCGCGGGGGGCCGCCGGCACGGGGGGACGCAGTCGGCGAGGGCGGCGTCGGGCGCCGGCAGGCGCAGGGCGGGCAGGTCCGTGGATTCGGCCGCCGGTCCGGGCGCGTCGACCACGGCGGTCATGACCGGTCCGCCGGGAACGCCGCGTCGTGGACCAGGGTCGGGACGTGCCGCTCGACGAAGCGGTCGAGGGCGTCGGCGGCGGCGCGGATGTCGGCGTCCAGCGGCCGGTCGCGCTCGATCGGCTCGACCACCTCGGCGAGCGCGGCGACCAGTTCGCCGCAGCGAGGGGCCGTAGTGCCCCCCGGGCGCAGGTGGGCGGCCTGGCGCAGGGCGACGCCGAGGCAGCCGTGCAGCAGGCGCAGCGACCGCGCCTGGTCCAGGGCGGTGAGCGCCGCCTGGGTGCCGAAGGGGACGACGTCCTGGTTGTGCAGGTTCGTGGGGATGCTCTGCATGCTCGCCGGGGTGCAGGCGCGGCGCATCGCGACGACCACCGACGTGGCCACGACCTGGAGCCCCTGCACGCCGTGCTGCTCGCCCGCGCGCGGCGAGAGCATCGCGGGCAGCCCTTCGTTGCGGTGCGGGTCGATGATCAGGTCGAGCTGGCGCTCGGCGAGGTTCCCGGTCTGGGTGGCGGTCATCGACAGCATGTCGGAGGCGAACGCCGAGGGCTGGCCGAAGAAGTTGCCGCCGTGCGCGACCAGGTCCTCCTCGGCGAAGAACAGCGGGTTGTCGCTCACGCCCGCCAGGTCGCGGCGCACGACCTGCTCGGCCCACTCCATCCCGGACCGGGCGGCACCGAGGAGCTGCGGCACGCACCGCACGCTGTAGGGCTCCTGCAACGCCCGCTTGCCGGTGGGCACGGTGCCGTCGAGCCAGTAGGACAGCCGCTCCCCCACCAGGACGGTCTCCGGGTGGCCGAAGGCGGCCAGCAGCGACGGCGACAGGAACGCGGGCGCCGCGCCGAGCAGGTCGGTGAGCAGGGCGCTCAGGGCGATGGCGACCTCGTGCGAACGGCGGGTCGACGCTACCGCGAGCCCTGCCGCCGCCGTCGTCACGGACGTGCCGTTGACCAGCGACAGGGCGTCCCGCCCGCTCAGGACCAGCGGCGTCAGCCCGGCCAGCGCCAGGGCCTCGGCGGCGGGCATCCGCACACCGTCCACGTAGGCGTGCCCGACGCCGCGCAGGCTCTGCACGACGTGCGCGAGCGGCACCAGGTCGCCGCTGGCGCCCACGGAGCCCAGCGTCGGCACCGCCGGGACGAACGACGTCGCCACCATGTCCCGCAGCGCCCGCACGGTCTCCGGCGAGACGCCGGACAGCCCCCGCGACAGCGACCAGATCCGCACCAGCACCGCCGCCCTGACCACGTCCGCCGGCAGGTCGGGCCCCTGTCCCGCGGTGAGGTGCTGGAGCACGTTGTCGCACTGGTCCGCGGCGTCCGCGCGGCCGTCGAACACCACCAGCGGCCCGAACCCGGTGGTCGCGCCGTAGACCGGGCGCCCCCCGTCCAGGCAGCGGTCGACGAACGCGCGCCCGTCCGCCAGGTCCTGTTCGGTCCCGTCCTCGACGGTGACGGCGACGGGCTGTGCCGCCATTTCCAGGGAAGCAGGGGTGAGAGGTTCACCAGAGCTCAGGGAGAAAAGCGCAGGAGCCAACACCATGAGGAGTCCCTCGCCTTGGCACCACCGATACCTTCGGCGGTAATCCGGTCGTTAAATCTTTTATCACTACAGGTGAACACGGGAGGACGAACGCCACAGGAATAGCAACCAGAACAACTTGCAGCGGAAATTAGCACGCGCTCCCCACCCCTAAAACAGGGTGCGGATCAAGAGTTTCCCGTTCGTTCACACGAGGTGCACGTTCGTTCACACGGCACCGTCCGAAGTGGCGTCGACGTCCCTCCTCCTGTTCGGCGGCAGGCGATCCGCTCCGGCCGGTGCCCGTTCGGGACGAAGTGGACACCCGGTCCCTGCCCGTTCGGGCACCGTCGCGACGTCGTTCGTTGACCGCCGCCGACGGGCGGGCCGAGGCTCCGGCCACCGGCGTCCCCCGGCAGGACGCCCTCACCCCGGGGGATCACCATGACCGGCACGCATTCACGACAGCCGGCGGATTTCATGGCCGCGGCGTTCGCCCGACTGGGCCTCATCACCCGGGACCCCACCGACCTGCACATGGGTCTCGTCTTCCGGATGACGGGTCCGCGTCCTTCTCTGGACCTGCTGCGCGCCCGCGTGGCGGCGCGTATCGAGCGGCTCTCGCCGCTGAGGCAACGCCTGGTCCACGGTGAGGATGTCCACGGTGGGGATGTCCACGGTGGGGATGTCTGCTGGGAGGACGACCCCGACTTCGACGTCGCCCACCACGTCCGCGAACTGCCCGCGCACGTGGGTGTGCTCCCGGCGCGAACCGTACTGGCGGACTCGTTCGCGCCGGAACGCCCGCCGTGGGGGTTGTGGACGGCGCCCGACGGACCGGACTCCTGGTCGCTGTACTACCTGACGCACCACGCGCGGCAGGACGCCGGCGCCGCCGTCCGCACGGTGACCGCCCTGCTGGGCGAGGAGGAACCCGCCGCCGTCCGCACGGCCGCCGTTCGGCGTTCCCGGCGACGCGGGTGGTCCGGGCTCCTCGCACTGGCGCCCGACCTGGCGAGGACCTACGCCCCGGCACCCACCGCCACCCCCGGCGAGCACGGCCCCGGCCGGGTGCTGGGACAGCGGGCGGTCCCCCTCTCCGCGCTCAAGGACATCGCGGGGCGGACCGGCGCCACGGTCAACCAGGTGCACCTGGCGGCGATGGCCGAGGCGTTGGACCGCTGGGCGCCCGGCGGATCGCCGCGGCAGATCGCCCTCCCGATGGAAACCCGGTCCGGCGAAGAAGACGACCGCTTCACCAACCGGATCGGGCTGATGCGCGTGGCGCTGCCGGGCGGCGACGTCGACCGGGTGCGCGGTGTCGTCGCCGCGGCCGGCCGCCGACGCCTGGAACGGCACCGGCGGGCCTGGCGCGACGTGGCCGACCACGCGTCCCACCGGGCCGCCGGCTGGGCGCAACTGCGGATCACCGACCCGTCGCGCGTCGCGGTGACCCTGTCGAACATCCGCGTGGCATCACCACTGGTCCTGCTCGGTGCTCCGGTGACGGACGTGACCGCGATCCCGTGGCTGCCTCCCGGCCACACCTGCTTCGGCCTGCTCGTCGGCTACGGCGACGTCGCCCGGCTCTCCGTCCTGGCCCCCGAGGGCGCACCCGACCCCGCCGAGCTGGTCGACCTGTGGCACGACGCGGTCGACGCCCTGCACCACAGGCACGTCGGCGCGCGCATCGCCACGACGGGGTGACCGAGAACCCTCCCGATCACTTCCCGGTCGGCGACGAGCAGGCGGTCCTCGACGCCCTCCGGGACGTGGTGGGGCCGTCCGGAACGTTGGTGATGCCCACGCAGTCGTGACAGTTGCGCGACCCGGCCTTCCTCGGCCAGGAGCCTGCCGAGTGGTGGCCCGACTCCTGCCGGTACGCGCTCTCGTCGACTTCGCCGCACCGTGGTTCAGCGCACACCGAACCCGCTGGACACCACCCGACCACCGATATCCGATACCGGTACGAAGCTGATGGACAAAGCACACCACGGCCTGCGAAGTCGCCGGTCACGAAGCGACTTCCTCGTGCGAGCCGGGAGGTCCGGGCGGCGAGCTTCACCACTGCGAAGATCACAGGTTTTTCGAGCGGGATGACCCTTTGCGCATCTGCGCCCTCTCTGCGCGCCCGCTTCCTGCGCAAGCCCGAGTGGTTCGCAACGGGCAGTCACCGCAGTCGCGGTACGAGGATTCCCGTGAACATGAGGTACTCGCTCCACGCCACGATCGTCGCTACCCTCCGATTCCCGGAGGGACAACACGGCACGCGGCCCTGGACGGGACCGAGCGGACCCGTGGCCTAGGGTGCCGCGAGTGGACGTCCCGCGAACCGCGCCGGCCCGAACGTCGGGCGCGTTACTGCCTGTCGACCGGTACACGGCCGCGTTGCCCCGCAAAAGGACGGCCTCCGGGATGCTGTTCCGCGACCCGGACGGACGTGTGCTGCTGGTGCAGCCCTCCTACAAGCCGAACTGGGAGATCCCCGGCGGTGCGGGCGAGTACGACGAATCGCCGTGGGCGACGGCGGCCCGTGAGACGGCGGAAGAACTGGGGTTGCGCACGCCGACCGGACGACTGCTCGTGGTCGACTGGCTGCTGCCCCAGGACGGGCGTCCCGAGGGGATCGTGTTCGTCTTCGACGGGGGCGTCCTGCGCCCGGCGGACGTGGCGGCGATCAAGCCAGGCGCTGACGAGATCCTGTCCGCCTCGTTCCACACCATGACCCAGGTGCGGCCGAAGGTGAAGCCGGTGCTGGCGGACAGAATTGTCGCCGCGCTGCGTGCGGTCGAGCAGGGAACGACACTGTTGTGTGAACACGGCTCACCGATCGGGTGAATCGGGCAGGTCCACTCCAGGCGTTTCAGGCGCTCAGCGGTGCCGGTGGTGTGGCGGTGGGTTCGACGACCGGGTCGTGTCCCGCTGCGACGAGGCGGTCGCCCGCGAACAGGTAGAGGCTGTCGTGGATGCCGTCGGCGTAGAGCAGTGCGGTGAGGTCGCGTTGCGCCTTGGCGATGACGGACTCGGCCCGGAACCCGTCGGCGCCCACGAGGACTGCGAAGCAGGCAGTGGCGTCGGGTGACCACGCCGAGATCATCCGCAACGTCCGCCGCATCAGGCGCGTCACACTCGCACGATTGGCCTCGGCCACCGGGTACTCGATCGCGACGCTCTCGCGCATGGGGACCGGTAAACGACCACTGGACGACATCCCCACATTGCGACGCCTGTCCGACGCCCTGGACTTCCCGCCGCGCTGGGTCGGCCTGGCCGACACCCGCTGCGAAGCGGACAACGCCTCCCTGCCACGCGCCCACTCCCTCGCTGGGGTCTCCACCAACCTGTCGCCCGACGAGGAGACTGACCCGATGCGCCGTCGCACGCTGCTCACCGGAGCAGCCGCATCCGCCGTGCTGGTCGGCACATCGACACCCGCGCAAGGCCGCCCGGTCGCCGACTCCGTCGCCGCGCTGGAAAACGCCCTGCTGGCGCCCTCGCCCGTCGCCACGACGCTGCCCGTCGACACCCTGGGCCTGTCGGTGCGGCACGCGCAGACCGTCTTCCAGAACGGCCCACTACGGTTCAGTGATCTCCAGCCTCCCCGATCTGTTGACCAGGGCGGTCGCGACCCGCGCCGAATCCACCGGCCGACAACTGGAACTCGTGAACGGCCATCTCGCTCAATTGTTCGAACTCGTGTCCGAACTGATGGTCAAGTACGGCCGCGGGTGGTCCGCGTGGACCGCCGCCGACCGCGCCGTCCAGGCAGCCGACAACAGCGGAGACCCCCTGCTGCAGGCCGGCTCTCGCCGCATGTGGGCGATCGTGCTCCGCCGCGAAGGCCACCTCGACGTCGCAGAACGACTGATCGTCGATACCGCCACGACCGTGCAACGCGACCTGCACCGCAGCGCGGAGCACCTGACCGTCTTCGGCGCCCTGCTGTCCACGGCCGGGTACACCGCAGCGGTCGAGGGCGATCGCTCGAAGGCGCACACGCTGCTCGACGAAGCGCAGGCCGCCGCCCGCCGCCTCGGCACCGAACACGAATACCGGGCACTGCCGTTCGGCCCGACCGCGGTCGCGCTCTACCAGATCAGCACCGCCCGGGTGCTCGGGGACTTCGGTCAAGCCATCGAACTGGCGCGCCGCGTCGCTCCGCACGCCATCCCCAACGCCGAACGCCGGGCTCGCTACTGGTCCGACGTCGCCCGCAGCTTCCACCAGTGGGACAAACCGGAGCACGCCTACAGGGCGCTGCTCGCGGCGGAAATCGCGTCACCGGACGAAGTGCGCCACCGTGCGCCGATCCAGGGCATCGTCGCCGACCTGCTCGACCGCAGGACACGACTGTCGCTGCCCGGCTTGAACGCCTTCGCCACGCGGGTCGGCGTCGACACCTGACCGATCAGTCGGAGGATCGAGATCTGGCCCGAGCCGGCGTCCTCGGTTTCTCATTCGGAATCGGACCCCGGCGGTTCGGCCCCTTTCCTCGCGCTGGGGAGGTTCTGCAGTTTCCCGTCCTTGAGTTCGTAGCCGGCTTGTCGCGCTTTGTCCCGGACCTCTTGGACGACCTGTCGGTCGAGTTCGTCCGGGTCGGTGGTCAGCCAGTGGGGGAGGTCCCACCGGTAGAGTTGGCCGTGGGTTCTGGTGGCGACCACTTTGAAGCCGCACGCCTTGCCGATGACGTCGTTGACGGCGTCGATCACCCAGCTGCAGGCCCCGCACGGCATCAGATTCCCACCCAGCAGGATCTGGGTGCGTTCCCCGTTCTCCTCGGCTGTCGGGTTCTTCGACTTCTTCTGCTGGGCGACTATCTCCCCCAGCAGGTTCATCTCGCCGTGCACTCGACTTTCCGTCTGCCTGGCGTTGTCGTCGTCGGTGGTGGACCTGCTGTTCCAGACGAGGCTGCGCTTCAGGGCCGCGGCCACGCTCTTCTTCCACTCCTCGGGGAGGTCCGCCGGTCGGTACGCCTCTTGCACGACCCTGCGCGTCTTGCTCGCGTCCCTCCTCTGGCTCTTCGTCCCCCTCAGGGGGGAGGTTCCCCGGACATGGGCGAGGTAGTCGGTTGCACCTTGTCTTTGGGCGGGCGTGATCGGCTGCTGTTCGTTTCCCGCGACGTGCAGTTCGTCACCCTCAAGTCGTACCGCGAGGTGCGGCGTTATGCCCTCGCCTCTTCCCATCCCCTTTTTGAGGACACGTCCGATGCGGTCGAGCGTCCGCAGCTGCGGGTCGCGCTTGGCGATCTCTTTCAGTTCGTCTTTCGACGGGTAGGTGCTCTTCCTGGCGTGCGCCGGGTTCGACGCTCCCTGAGCCCGGCCGACGCCGGTGTCGCCCGGGTTTCCCCCCAGGCCGAGCTGGTCGAAATCGATGTCCTCCAGGTCGAGGAAATCTTCGAGGTCGCCCTCCGCCACGGCTTCCGCGACAGTCCCTCCCGCCTCTTCGGCGGTCGACCCGGCCTGGCCCTGCTCCGCGCCGGTGTCCCCCTGCCGCGCCTGCGGAGATGGTTCGTTCGGGTCGTAGTCGGACCAGTCGGAGACGTGGAGGTCGTCGTCCTCCACCTCGGCTTCCGGGGACCCCTCCTTCCTCCGTTGGGATGCCGGCCCCGGCTGCTCGCCCTCCGCGGGCCTCTTCCCCGGCGCGCGTTGCACCTGGCCGTCGCCGGTGCCGGACGCCTGTGCGGTCGCGGGATCGGTCCGGGTCGCCCGGCCGCTCGGCGGCAGGGACAGCGCACCGGTCGCGACCGCGTCCGCTTCCCGCTCGAAGCGATCCGCGGGATCGGAGACCCGGAAGCCGTGGCCCGTCTCGGCGCCGGACACGGGCCCGACCCGTTGTTGCAGGACGTGCACCAGTTCGTGGGCCAGCGTGTGCCGGTCGGTTCCGCCCTCGCCGAGGACCACGTGGCTGCCCGCGGTGTAGGCCCGCGCGCCGATCTCCGTCGCCGACCGACGGGCCGCTTCGTCGGCGTGCACCCGCACGTCGGAGAAGTCCGAGCCGAGCCTGTCCTCCATCTCGGCGCGGATCGGCCCCGCCAGTGGACGTCCCGGGGAGGCCACCACGTCCGGCACCGTCGAACGTTGGACCGCGGCCTGCTCACCGAGCAGGCCGGCCACGGCGGTGTTGCCGGCCGTGCGCTGCAACGCCACCAGCGCTGTCGGCGAGAGCTGCGTCGACGGCCGGCTTCCCGGCCCGTCCGCACGGGTGTCCTCCGACAGGTGGACGGGCTGAGCGCCCGGCGCCTTCTCCGGGGCCGGGGATTCGTGAGCGTGCACGCTTGACCTCCGCGCGAAGGGGCGGATGCGGACGACTTCGGTCTAGACGCGTCCGGCCGGGCGGCGAAGGGCACGGGGGGAACACCACGGGCACCACCGATGCCCCTTCGCGCACGGGTGTCGCCCCAGTGCCGTGTCGTTCACGGGCGGTCGGTCGCGGCGGGGAGGAGTTCGTCGAACCACGGGGGGTCGGCGCCGGGGCGGGTGCAGGTGATGGCCGCGACGCGTTGGGCGTAGGTGAGGGCCTCGGTCAGTTCGGCGCGGGTCACGGTGGTCAGGGTGGCGCGGGTGAGCAGTTCGTCGCGGTCGAGCGCGGCCAGCAGGCCGGCCGTGAAGGCGTCGCCGGCGCCCACGGTGTCGGTGACGTCGACGGACGGGGCCGGCAGGTCGACGCACCCGGCGGGGCCGGAGGCGTGGACGCCGTCCGCGCCCCGGGTGACGACGACGAGGACGGGTCCCTGCTCGTGCCACTCGGCGACGACGTCGGCGGTCGGCCGGTCGGGGGCGATCCACGCCAGGTCGTCGGCGCTGACCTTGACGACGTCGGCCATGCCGAGCCAGCGCCGCAGCCGGGCGCGCACGGCGGTGTCGTCGTCGACGAGGGAGGGGCGGATGTTGGGGTCGAGGGTGACGACGCGGCGGGGGTGCTCGCGGGAGAGCAGGGTCTCGAACGCCGTGGCCATCGGTTCGACGGCGAGGGCGAAGGAGCCGCCCACGTGCAGTGCCGCGTCCGGTGGCAGGTCGGTCGGGAGGTCGCCCACCCGCCAGCCGCCGTCGGCGCAGCCGTCGACGTAGAAGGAGTAGTCGGCCGCGCCGTTCCGGTCGACGTCCACGACCGCGAGCGTGGTCGGGGCGGTCGACGCGGCGACGTGGCGCAGGTCGACGTTGGAGGTCTCCAGGTGGGCGCGCAGCAGTGCGCCGAGGTGGTCGTCGGCCAGGCGGGCCAGCAGGGCGGTCGGCGTGCCGAGCCTGCCGAGGCCGACGGCGGTGTTGGCGGGGCTGCCGCCGGGCAGCGGGCGGTAGCCGCCGGCGTGGTCCGGCACGAGGTCGATGAGGGCCTCGCCACCAACGATGATCATGTCTTTCCCCTTGTCGGAGCGGTGGTGGGCGCGACCGCGGCCCGTGGGTCCGGTGTGGCCCGCCGAGGCGGCAGCCCGACGTGATGGTAAATCGAATTACCACGGCGAACAAGGGTCATCTTGATGTAACAAAACGGTAAAGTTGCCTCGTTACCACCTTGTTTACCTGGAACGCCTGCCCGCAGCATCGGCGCTCACGATGTTTCGATTTATCACCTCACCGTCGAGGAGACGTCACATGGCACGTCATGCCACCAGGGGCCTGGTGCGTCGCGCCGGGTTCGTCCTGGCCGCCCTGATAGCGGCCACGTCGCTCGGTCCACCGCCGGCGACCGGCGCCGCCGCCGAACCCGGCACCCTGGCCAACCCCGGCTTCGAGTCGGGCAGCCTGACCGGGTGGACGGCACAGGGGCAGGCGTTCTCGAACGCCGTGTCCTCGGACCCCGGCTGGGGTTGGGGCTGCTGCTTCAACCAGCAGGGCAGCTACCACCTGTGGGGCTTCAAGAGCGGTGGCGACGCGGCCACCGGCACGCTCACCTCGGACCCGTTCACCCTGACCGGCACCGGCGTGGTCAGCGTCCTGATCAGCGGCGGCCGCAACGAGAACACCCTCTACGCGGCACTGACCACCGCCGACGGCACGGTCCTGCACAAGGCGACCGGCACGGACGACGAGGCGTACCGCAGGGTCACCTGGGACGTCCGCGACCGCCTCGGCCAGCAGCTGCGGATCAAGCTGGTCGACCAGGCCACCGGCGGTTGGGGGCACGTCAACCTCGACGACGTCCGCGTCGGTCTCGACCAGCCCGCGGGCGGCGGCGTCACCAACCCCGGCTTCGAGTCCGGGAACCTGTCCGGGTGGACGGCGCAGGGGCAGGCGTTCGCCACCGCCCTGACCACCGAGACGAGCTGGGGGTGGGGGTGCTGCTTCGGCCAGCAGGGCACCCACCACCTGTGGGGCTTCAAGAGCGGCGGTGACGCGGCCACCGGCACGCTCACCTCGGACCCGTTCACCCTGACCGGCACCGGCGTGGTCAGCGCGCTGGTCGGCGGCGGCCGGGACGAGGCCGCCCTGTACGCGGCGCTGACCACCGCCGACGGCACGGTGCTGCACAAGGCGACCGGAGCCGACGGCGAGGCGTACCGCAGGGTCACCTGGGACGTCCGCGACCGCCTCGGCCAGCAGCTGCGCGTCAAGCTGGTGGACCAGTCGACCGCGGGGTTCGGGCACCTGAACTTCGACGACCTCCGCATCGGGCTCGACCAGCCCGCCGGGGCCACCGCCGCCCACTGGGACTTCCGGGAGGGCTCCGGCGCCTCGACCGTCGAACGGGTCAGCGGCCAGGCCGACCCGATCAGCTACGTGTTCAACCAGGCCGTCTACAAGCCCGAGAGCGACCCGCTGTGGCAGCCCGCGAACGACGGCAAGGGCGTGCTGTCCGAGGCGCTGCTGTTCGACGGCTACTCGACCTGGGTCAGCCGCGCCGCCGGGTCGGTGCCGCTGGACCAGGACGCCCTGACCGTCGAGGCGTGGGTCGCGCCGCAGGGGTTCGAGTGGGGTGACGAGGGCAAGGTCTCCGCGATCGTCAACCAGCAGGAGCAGACCGCGAACCGGGGCTTCTCCCTCGGCGTGGGGCGGCACGGCACCTGGAAGCTCGGCATCGGCACGGGCGACGCCTGGCGCGAGGTCACCGCTCCCCCGTCCGCCGCGCTGCGCACCGACGCGTGGGCGCACCTGGTGGCCACGTTCGACCCGGCCCAGGGCCGGATGCGGCTCTACCTCAACGGCGCGCAGGTCGCCGAGACCGCGATCCCGACCGGTGCCGGGTTCCAGCAGGCCGGTGTGCCGCTGCTGATCGGCAAGCACAACCAGCCGGCCATCATCAACGGCACCTTCGCGGTGAACATGTTCAGCGGCCTCGTCGACGAGGTGAAGCTCCAGCGCCGGGCGCTGACCCCGGCCGAGGTCGCCGCCGACCACGCCACGGCCCTGGCCACCTTCGCCGGCGGGACCATCCCGGCCGCCGACATCGTGCAGGACCGCTCGCGCTACGACGGGGACGAGTACCGTCCGGGCTACCACTTCACCGCGCCGAACCACTGGATGAACGAGCCGCACTCGCCGATCTTCGCCAACGGCCAGTACCACCTGTTCTACCAGCACAACGTGCACGGCCCGTACTGGCACAACATCAGCTGGGGCCACGCGGTCAGCAAGGACCTCGTGCACTGGCGCGACCTTCCGGTCGCCCTGGCGCCCACCGCGGGCAGCGTCGCCCCGGACGGCGTGTGGTCGGGTGGCGCGACCCTCGACCGGAACGGCGACCCGGTGCTGTTCATCACCGCGGGCGACGACTCCAAGCGCCCCAACCAGGCCACCGGCATCGCCCGCCCGGTGAACCCGGACGACCCCGACCTGGTGGAGTGGCGGATGGAACCGCGCCTGGTCACCGAGCAGCGGGCCGACCTCGACGTCGGCGCCGGCCGCAAGGTCCGCTTCGGCGAGTTCCGCGACCCGTACGTGCGGCAGGAGGGCGACACCTGGTTCCAGCTCGTCGGGTCGGGCGTGCAGACCACCGGTGGCGGCGACGTCGGCGGCACCGCGCTGCTCTACACCTCCACCAACCTCACCGACTGGACCTACGCCGGTCCGCTCATGACCGGTGACGTCGGCGCCCACCCCAAGACCGGGCAGGTGTGGGAGCTGCCGGTGCTGCTGCCGCTCGGCAAGGACGCCGCGGGCAGGCAGAAGCACGCGTTCCTGGTCAACCCGGCGTTCACCAGCGCAAGCCCGCACAGCAGCAAGAACACCTTCTACTGGGTCGGCACCTGGGACGCGAACGCCCGCCGCTGGACGCCCGACACCACCACGCCGAAGCTGTTCGACTACGGCGAGCACTTCACCGGCCCCAGCGGCACGGTGGGCCCGGACGGCCGGTCCCTGCTGTTCAGCATCACCCAGGACCGGCGCACCGAGCAGGCGCACTTCGACGCCGGGTGGGCGCACAACGCCGGCCTGCCCGTCGAACTGGGCGTGCGCCCCGACGGGGACATGGCGATCAACCCGGTCCGCGAGGTGGCGGCCCTGCACGACGGCGCGCCGCTGCTGGAGGTGAAGACCCCCACGGGCATCGGGGCCGTCAACACCTCGTTGGCGGCGATCAAGGGCGACATGCTGCACGTCCGGCTGACCGTGAAACCGGGTACCGCGCAGCGCTTCGGCCTGGACGTGCTGCGCAGCCCCGGCGAGGAGGAGCGCACCCGGCTGTTCTACGACACCGGCAGCGGCCAGTTCGGCGTGGACCGCACCCGCGCGGGCAACAGGTCCAGCCTGGAGGCCGACCTCGGCGTGCACAGCGGACCGCTGGCGCTGGAGGGCGGCAAGGTCGCGCTCGACGTCTTCGTCGACCGGTCGTCGGTCGAGGCCTTCGCCAACTCGCACAGGTCGATCACGACGCGGGCGTACACGCACCGCGACGACTCCCTCGGGTTGGGGCTGTTCGGCGACGGGGCGGTGGTCGAGTCCATGAC
>NZ_JBPKJK010000138.1:0-23573 GCF_051756985.1 Saccharothrix sabaoui | reverse complement strand
CCGGCGGCGCAACAGTCGGCCGTCCGGCTGCGATGTACCCACCGATCGCACGGCGAAGGGTGGGGCCGATGGAGCGCAGGACCGAGGTCGAGGACCGGCTGCGGCGGCTCGCCGCGGGGTTCACCGGGTACGTGGACGCCTACGACGCGGCGACCCCGTTCACCAGCGCCCAGGCCAAGGCCCACCGGGACGCCATCGCGCTGCGCCGGGCGGCGGGCGGCGCCGAGGCCGCGCTCGACGACCTGGCGTTCGTCGCCTCCCTGCACCGCACCCTGGTCGCCTGGAAGATCGGCACGCGCGGCTCGCGGCTGGTGTCCCCGTCGGAGTTCTTCGAGGCCCTCCAGGTCGCCAAGCCCGACATCCTCGCGCTGGAGCGGTACGCGATCGACGACCGCGACGCGCCCGAGGACGTCGCCGACCGCGTCTGGCGGGTGGTCGAGGGGCTCGGCGTCGTGGTCAACAAGTCGAAGCTGGTCGCGGGCACCAAGACGCTGCACCACGTGCTGCCCGACCTGGTCGTCCCGCTGGACCGGGACTGGACCGGCTCGTTCTTCCGGCTGCACGCCCCGGACTGGCAGTACAACCAGCAGCGCACCTACCGCTGGGTGCACAACCGGTTCGCCGCGCTCGCCCGCCAGGCCAACCCGCAGCAGTACGTGACCGGGCGCGGCTGGCGGACCAGCCGCACGAAGGTCCTCGACAACGCGATGATCGCGTTCTGCCGCCGGCACGGCCGCAACCCGGTGCCGCCCGACGAGCCGGTGCGCGCGGTGTCGTTCTCGGTCGCCGGACCGCCGCCCACTCGCAGCGAGGCGCTGTCCCTGCTCGGTGCCGGCCACCCCCACGTCGACCGGGTGCGCGTGCTGCTGGAAGCCGCGCGCGGCGCGATCACCAAGCAGGGCTTCACGCCCGAGCCGGGCAAGGCCGTCGCGCTCGACCTGGAGGTCCGGGTCGGCCCCGGCACGCGGCCCGCGGACGCGCCCACCGCGCTCGGCGGCGTCGGCGCGGTGCTCCAGGACAAGGCGTCCCGCGGCGGGCTGCCGCACCTGGCCGACCTCGCGTCGGTGTGGCTGTTCCGGTACGGGCACCAGCTCAAGCAGGTCTCCTACCGCGAGGTCGAGGGCGCGGACACCGGCTACACCGTGAGCGTGCGCGTCATCGACGTCTGACCGGCGACGTCCGACCGGCGACGTCCGACCGGTTTTGTCAGGCGCATACGAAGTGTTGTCCAGGAAAGCGCTTGCCTTTGACAACAACCAATTGCGTACATCTCCGCTCCGATCGACCTCGACTGTCTCATCGGTGCAGGTGGCGGACGTTGCGATTATCCATAATTGACAATTTCGACCGTTGTTCCACACCGTTCATGCCGCACCCTTGCGCGCCTGCTGCGACGTGGTTAATTTCCCCTGTGCGGTAATTCCGCGACCCGCTCTCGCCCTGCCCCCTATTTTTCTGACGTGCCCCCGGCGTCAGGGAGGACGTTCCCGTGAGACGCAGAAGACAAGCCCGCCGGCTGACGGGGCTCGGCGCGGTCGCCACCGCCGCCGCGGTCGTCGCCGGCCTCGTGACCGGCACGGGCACCGGCTCCGCCGCGCCGGGTGAGCTGACCCAGACCTACGCCTGCCCGCTGCCCCTGATCGGCCCGCAGGACGTCACCGTCGAGATCGCGGTCGCGAACCAGCCCGCGTCGATCGCCGCGGGGACGTTCACGCCCGCCCTCGACATCACCGCGGTGTCCAACGCCGGGGCGACCTCCACCCAGGCCCTGCGGCTGGTGGGCGCGGAGACCATCCGGGGCTTCGCCCGCGCCACGTCGGAGGTCACCTCGCCCGGCGGCCAGGGCACGCAGGCCGTGCGGGTCACCACCGACGTGCCCGAGCAGCCCATCCCGGCGGTCGGGAACGACCTCGTGCTCGACGCCGTGGGCAGCGCGCCGGGCCTGCGGTTCGACGAGCCCGGCACGGCCACCGTCGAGGTGACCGACCTGGTGCTGGAGATGACCCCGCTGCGGGCCGACGGCACCCCGACCGAGCTCGGCACGTTCGTCGCCGACTGCACCCCGGCCGCGGGACAGGACACCGTGCTCCAGGCGTACGAGGTCACCGGTGCGGCGGTCGCGCCCGAGACGCCCGCCGGGGTCGGCTCCACGCCGCCGCTGCGGCAGACCTACACCTGCCCGTTCCCGCTGATCGGGAACCAGGCCGTCACCGTCGACATCGACACCGACGCGTTGCCGGCCGAGATCCCGGTGGGCGCGTTCACGCCGCCGATCGGGATCACCGCGGTGTCCAACGCCGGGCCGACCTCGACGCAGGGGTTGCGGCTGGTGGGCGCGGAGACCATCCAGGGCACGGCGGTGGCGGCCTCGCTCGTCGACGCGCCGCAGGGGCACCTGGCCGTGGCGGTGGCGACGGGTGTGCCGAACCAGCCGATCCCGCTCAGCGGCGACCTGATCGTCGACGCCGCCGGGTCGGCGCCCGCGCTCCGGTTCGACCAGCCGGGCACCGCGACGGTCTCGGTGCACGACCTCGTGCTCACCCTGACCCCGCTCAGGGCGGACGGCACGCCCACGGGCCTCGGCACGTTCGTCGCGGACTGCACGCCGACCGCCGGCCAGCGCACGGTCCTGCACACCTTCACCGTCACGCCCGCCGCCGACACCGAGGTGCCCTCCGCGCCGTCCGGCCTGACCGCCGGGGACACCACGCAGACCAGCGTGCCCCTGTCCTGGACCGCGGCCACGGACAACATCGGCGTCACCGCCTACGAATTGTTCAACAATTCCACATTGGTCACCACCGTCACCGGCACCTCGACCACGGTGGACGGCCTGGCGGCGGACACCGAATACACCTTCACCGTGGTCGCGCTGGACGCGGCGGGCAACCGCTCGACACCCAGCGCCCCGGTCACCGCCCGCACCAAAGCCGTGCCCGACACCCAAGCGCCCACCACGCCGGCGAACCTCACCGCGACCGCCGTCACCCAGACCGGCGCCACCCTGAGCTGGTCGGCGGCAAGCGACAACACCGGCGTGACCGCCTATGAATTGTTCAACAATTCCACATTGGTCACCACCGTCACCGACACCACCGCGACCGTCACCGGCCTGAGCGCGGACACCGAGTACACCTTCGCGGTCGTCGCGGTCGACGCGGCGGGCAACCGGTCCGCCGCGAGCGCGCCGGCGGTGGTGCGTACACCCGCCGCACCCGACACCGAAAGCCCGAGCACCCCGGCCAACCTCCGGTCCACCGGCGCCTCGGCGTCGAGCATCGGCCTGGCGTGGGATGCCTCGTCCGACAACATCGGCGTGTCAACATACGAATTGTTCAACAATTCCACACTGATAACGACCACCGCGAGCACCGCGGCGACGGCGGAGGGCCTGGCGCCGGACGCCGAGTACACGTTCACCGTCGTGGCGCTGGACGCGGCGGGCAACCGCTCGGCGGCCGGCGCGCCCGTCACCGCGCGCACCGAGACCGCGCCGGACACCGAGGGTCCGTCCACGCCGACCGGTCTCACCGCGTCCGGCGCGACCCAGTCCAGCGTGACCCTCGCCTGGGTCGCGTCGACCGACGACGTCGGCGTCACCGGGTACGACGTCTACCGCGGGACCGTGTTCGCGAAGAGCGTCGAGGGCACCTCGGCGGTGGTCGACGGCCTCGCCGCCGGCACCGAGTACACCTTCACGGTGGTGGCGAAGGACGCGGCCGGCAACCGTTCGGCGGCCGGCGCCGAGGTCACCGCCCGCACCGCGGACGCGCCCGACACCCAGGCGCCCAGCACGCCGAGCGCCCTGCGCTCGACCGCGCAGACCCAGACCACCGTCGACCTGGCCTGGGACGCCTCGTCCGACAACGTCGCCGTGTCAACGTATGAATTGTTCAACAATTCTACCTTAATGGCGACTGTCCCAGGCACGACGGCGACGATCGAAGGGCTGACCGCCGACACCGGGTACTCGTTCTCGGTGGTGGCGGTGGACGCGGCGGGGAACCGGTCCGGTGCCAGTGCGGCGGTGGTCGTGCGCACCAAGCCGGACGCCGGTCCGCCGGTCGTCCGCTACGGCTACGGGCTCTCCGGCACCACGGGGATCAAGGCGGCCGGCGGCTCCGTCGCGCTGAAAGGCGGCATCGACGCGGCGCTCGACCTGTCCACCGGCGCGTTCGACGCCGACCTGCGCCTCGACCCGACCACCGGCAGGTTCACCCTCTTCCGGTTCGTACCGGTGAAGGTGAAGATCGAGTTCGTGCAGGCGGCCAGGACCACCGGCACCCTGACCGGCGGCGTGCTGAGGTCCACCTCCACCGCGACGGTGACACTGCCGCACGTCTCGGTGCTGGGCATCCCGGTCAGCACCGGCCGGAACTGCGGGACCACGACCCCGGCGTCGATCCCGCTGGAGTCGGGACCCGGCTTCGACCCGCTCGCGGGCGGCACGCTGACGGGCACCTACACCCTGCCCCCGCTCAAGGGCTGCGGACCGCTGACCCCCCTGATCAGCGCCCTCACCTCCGGGCCGGGCAACACCATCGAGGTGGAACTGGCCCCGCGCTGACGCCCGGACGACCCGCCGCGAGCGGCGGCGAATGGCGAACGGCGGCGAGCGGTGGCGAATGGCGAACGGCGGCGAGCGGTGGCGAACGGCGGCGCGCCACCCCCGCCCGCCGCTACGTTGGCACCATGCTGCTGCAGTCCGCGATCATCGCGGTGGGCGCGGTCTACGTGGTCGCCGGTGTCATCAGCCGCCGGGTGCAGCCGCGCAACCGGATCGGCGTGCTCCTGGTCCTCATCGGCGTGTGCTGGGCGCTGGACTACGCGACGGTCGTCACCGGCCCGCTGCCCGTGCTGCTGGCGGCGAAGGTCTGGCCCGCCGTCCTGGGCCACGCGGTCGTCGCGTTCCCCACCGGACGGCTGCGCACCGTCCCCCGCCGGGTCGTGGTCGCCGCCGGGTACGCCGAGGCGGTCGCGCTCACCGTCGCCCTCCACTACTGCGCGGACCTCCCGTGGGGAGCGGCGCTGCTGGACTGGGAGGTGCAGGCGACCGCCGTCATCGGCTTCTGCATGCTGGCCCTCCAGGTGCACCGCTGGACGGTGAGCAGCCTGGCCCAGCGCCGCACGCTCACCGCCGTGCTGGGTGCGAGCGTCGTGGCCGTCGTCGTGTTCGCGATGTGGGAACCCGTCGAGCGCGCCGGCCTGGACCCGCCCGTCGTGGCGCTGATCCTCGCGCTCGGCGGCATCCCCCTCGCCTACCTGGCGGGCCTGCTGCGGCGGCGCGTGGACCGCGGCGGCGTGGCCGACCTGGTGGTGCGGCTCAGCGGCGACAGCAGGCACGCCGACGTGCAGGAGGCGCTGGCCGCCGCCCTGTCCGACCCGGGCCTGCGGGTCGCCTACTGGGTGGCCGGGCAGGAGCGGTACGTCGACGCCGGCGGGCGGCCGGTCGCGCCGGACGGCGCGCACACCAGGGTCGACCGGGGCGGCACGCCGGTCGCGGTCGTGCTGCACGACCCTGGGCTGGACGTGGAACTGGTGGACGCCGCGTGCGCCGCCCTCGGCCTGGCGCTGGAGAACGAGCGGCTCACCGCGGAGCTGCGCGCGAAGGTGCGGCAGCTCGCCGAGTCCCGCGCGCGGCTCGTCATGGCGGGCGAGGACGAGCGGCGGCGGCTGGAGCGCGACCTGCACGACGGCGTGCAGCAGCGGCTGCTCAGCGCGGCGATGACGCTCGGCCTGGCGGAGACCGTGCCGCCGGACCGGAGCCGGGAGCTGGCCGCCGAGGCGAAGCAGGCGGTCCTCGCGACGATCGACGACGTGCGCGCGGTGTGCCACGGCATCCACCCGCCGGTGCTGACCGAACGGGGCCTGCACGGCGCGGTGCGCGAGCTGACCGCGTGGGCCGACCCCAGGCCGGAGCTGGTGCTGGACCTGCCGGACGACGTGCCGCCGCAGGTGGAGACGACGGCCTACTACGTGGTGGCCGAGGCGCTGGCGAACGTCGCCAAGCACGCCGAGGCGTCCCGCACGACGGTGGCGATCACCGTGACCGGCGGGCTGCTGGAGGTGCGCGTGGACGACGACGGGCGCGGCGGGGCGGACCCGGGCGGGGGCACGGGGCTGCGCGGCCTGGGCGACCGGGTCGAGGCGAACGGGGGGACGATGAGGGTGGTCAGCGAGGTCGACGCCGGCACGAGCGTGCGGGTGGTGCTGCCGTGCGGGTCGTGATCGCGGAGGACTCGACGCTGCTGCGCGAGGGCCTGACGAGGCTGCTCGCCGAGGCGGGGTTCGAGGTCGTGGCGGCCGTCGAGGACGCGCCCGCGCTGCTCGCCGAGGTCGACCGGCACCGGCCGGACGTGGCCGTGGTGGACATCAGGATGCCGCCGACGCACACCGACGAGGGGTTGCGCGCCGCCCTGGCGCTGCGCCGTCGGCACCCGGCGACCGGCGTGCTGGTGCTGTCCCAGTACGTCCGGGTCAGCTACGCCGCCGAACTGCTGGACGCGGGCGCGGACGGCGTCGGCTACCTGCTCAAGGACCGGGTGTCGGACCTGGCCGAGTTCACCGCGGCGGTCCGGCGCGTCGGGGCGGGCGGCTCGGCGTTCGACCCGGCGGTGGTGGGCAGGCTGCTGGTGCGCCGCCGCGACGACAGCGAGGGCCGGCTCACCGACCGCGAGCGCGCAGTGCTGGCGCTCATGGCGGAGGGCCGCACGAACCAGGCCATCGCGCAGCGGCTGTTCATCGCCGAGCGGACCGTGGAGAAGCACTGCACCAGCATCTTCACCAAGCTGGACCTGACCGCGAGCCCGCACGACCACCGGCGCGTGCTGGCCGTCCTGAGGTACCTGAACGCGTGACGTGGTGCGGGAAACCGCACCACGGGGTGGTGGTGGCACGATTCCGCGCACCCGCCGGCGCGCGCGAGGCTGGGGCCATGCTGACAGTCGAAGCGCCGGTGGGGGCGCGTCCGCGCGCGGACTACCGCACGGACCTGATCACGGTGCTGCTGGGGACCTGGTTCTCGGCCGGCCTGTTCCTCGACGCCTGGGCGCACTCGAACGTGCCCGAGCTGGAGTCCTTCTTCACGCCGTGGCACGCGGTGTTCTACTCGGGGTTCGCGGCGACCGGTGCGTGGATCTGCTGGGTGGTGTGGCGCAACCACCAGGCCGGGGCGCGAGGGCTCGCCGCGGTCCCGGTGGGGTACGGGCCGGCGGTGGTGGCGCTGCCGATCTTCGCGGTCTGCGGCGCGGGCGACTACCTGTGGCACACGTTCCTCGGCATCGAGCAGGGCATCGACATCCTGTTCAGCCCGACGCACCTGGGCCTCATCTCCTCCATGATCATGATCCTGACGACGCCGCTGCGCACCGCGTGGGCCGACCGGGACCTGGTCGCGCCGACGTTCACCCGCTTCCTGCCCGCCGCGCTGGCGCTGGCGTTCACCGCGTCGCTGGTGCTGCTGTTCGCCCAGTACGCCGACGCCACCGTCTACTCGGCCGAGCGGGTCGTCGAGGCCTTCTCGTTCGACAAGGCCGACGGCGGCTCGGGCCCCGCGAACCGGCTCGCCGCCTCGATCCTGGTCACCAACCTGGTCCTGCTGCTGCCGCTGCTGCTGGCGGCCCGCCGGTTCCGGCTGCCGTTCGGCACGGCCACGCTGCTGGCGGTCGTCGTGATGTCGCTCAGCACGGCCGTCGCGAACTACGAGAACCTGAGCACCGCAGTCGGGTTCGTGCTCGCGGGCCTGGTGGTCGACGTGCTGCTGGTCCGGCTGCGGCCCGCCGAGGACCGGCTCCGCGAGTACCGCCTCTTCGCCGCGCTGGCCGCGTTCACCACGTGGGCGCTGTACTTCGCGGCCGCGGCGATCTCCCACGGGTCGGTGCCGACCATCACCGAGATGTGGACCGGAGCGCCGATCGTGGCCGCGCTGCACGGCCTGCTGATGGCCGTCGTGCTGGTCCCGTCGCGGCGGTGAGGCCCGTCCTCCTCGTCGTCGCGCTGCTGCTCGCCACCGCCACCCCGGCGCACGCCCACGCGGGCGGCCTGACCCCGCAGGACCACCTGAGCCGGGTCACCGCGATCGACCCGCCGCTGCCCGGCGTCACCGCCCGCACCGTCAACCACGGCACGCAGCTGGAGGTCCACAACGGCGGCGGCGCGCCGGTCGAGGTCGCCGGGCACGTGGTGCGGCCGGGGGAGACGCACCGGTTCCGCGACGAGCGCACGACCGCCCCGACCTGGGAGGTCCCGATCGGCGCGTCCGCCATCCGCGGCCGGGTCGACACCGAACCCGGGCCGAACCCGGTGTGGTGGCTGCTCGCCTGCCTGGCGCTCGCGGTCGGCGGCTGGGCGCTGGGCAGGCGGCGGCACCTGCTCGCGGCGGGCGTCGTCGTGGTGACCGGCGCGCACGCGTGGCACGCCGTCGGCTCGACCCTCGCGGTCACCGGCGGGTCCTTCGCGCCCCTGCTGCTCGGCGCGAGCGGCGTCGGGCTGGTGGCGTGGCCGCTCGCGGTGCTCGCCGTCGTGGCGGCGGTGCGGCGCAGGCCCGCCACCGCGTTCGTGGCCGCCGTGGTCGGCGCGATGCTCGTGGTGGCGGGCCTTCCCGACCTCGACAGCTTCCGCTTCTCCCAGCTGCCGTTCGCGGGTCCGGCCGACCTGGACCGGCTGCTGGTGGCACTGGTGCTCGGCGGCGGCCTCGGGCTCGCGGCGGGCGGTTTCGACCACATGAGAAGGGAGACGGCCCGGTGACCCGCGTCCTGCTGCTGTCCCTGTTGTCCTCGCTGTCCCTGTCGGTCCTCGCGGGGTGCGCCCCCGAGCCGGCGGCGCCGGCCGCGCCGTCCGCGCCGCTGGTGCTGGAGCTGTCCGTCGACCGGGCGTCACCGCGGCGGGTGGAGGCGGTGCGCGGGCAGGCCGTGGAGCTGACCGTCACCAGCGACGAGCCGGTGGACGTGCACGTGCACGGCGTCGACGTGCTCGCCAAGGCGGAGAAGGGGAAGGACGCCCGGCTGGAGTTCACCGTGGACGAACCCGGCACGTACGACGTGGAGGCCCACCCCGACACGCTGCTGGTGCAGCTGGTGGTGCGGTGACCGCGCTCGCCCACGGCGTCGGCGCGCGGCACGACCTGCCGCTGCCCCTGGACCTGGTGCTCCAGGGCGCGGCGGTCGCGCTGCTCGCCTCGTTCCTCGCGCTCGGCCTGCTGTGGACGTCGCCGAGGTTCACGCCCGCCGAACCCGGGCCCGGTGGACCCGCGCCCGCCGAACCGGGACCGGGCCGCGCGTGGTGGCCGGTGCGGGCGCTGGTGGCGGTCGGCCTGCTGTTCGTGCCCGCGGCGGCGTGGCCGCACCTGGTGTTCGTGCTGCTGTGGGTCGGCGTGCCGGTGCTGTCGGCGCTGGTGGGTCCGGTGTGGAGGGTGCTCAACCCGCTGCGCCTGGTCCTGCTCGTGACCCGCGACCGCCCCTACCCCGAACGGCTCGGGCACTGGCCCGCCGCGCTCGGCCTGCTCGTGTTCACCTGGGTCGAGCTGGTCGAACCGCGCGCCCTGCCGTGGTTCCTCGTCGCGCACGCGGCGGTGAACCTGGCCGGCGGCTTCGCGTTCGGCCGCGCCTGGTTCGAGCGCGCCGACGGGTTCGAGGTGTTCTCCACGCTGCTGGGCGGGTTGTCCCCGCTGCGCGGCAACCCGTTCCGCGCGCTCGCCGCCACGCCCGTGCGCCCCGGGCTGGTGGCCGTGGTCGCGGTGCTGCTGGGCTCGACCGCGTTCGACGGCCTGGGCTCGGCCCCGGAGTGGGAGCGGCTCGGCGTGCCCGACGCGCTCGGGCTGGTGGCGGCGGTCGGCCTGGTCGCGGGCAGCTACCTGCTGGCCTGCCGGGCGTTCGGCGGGGAGCTGGCGCACTCGCTCGTGCCGATCGTCGCCGGCTACGTGGTGGCGCACTACTTCTCGCTGCTCGTCGTGGAGGGGCAGCGCGCGGTCGCGCTGCTCGTCGGCGCGGGGGGCTTCACCCCGGCCACCGCGCTCGCCGCGCCCGTCGTGGTGGCGTCGGTGCAGGTGGGCGCGGTGCTGGCCGGGCACCTGCTGGCCGTGGTGTCCGCGCACGACCGGGCGCTGCGGCTGCTGCCGGTGCAGCGGCACCTCACCGGCCAGGTGCCGCTGCTCGTGCTGATGGTGGGGTACACGTCCGGGGGACTCGCGCTGTTGTTCGCGGGGTGAGCGCGCATGATGGGGGAGGAGGCCCCGCGGATTCCGCGAGCATTGTTCGCTTGTCCGCCGGGCACCCTCAGTGGTGACGAGGATGACCCCAACGATGTAACCCGGTGGTCCGACCGGATGCTTCTGTCCGCATTCCTGCGGACCAATCACACCCGTCCGGGTGACGTAGTCCGACGTCGTCACCTGACCGTCTGGTGTTGGGCAGCACAAGGATGAACGGCCTTGTCCGCGCTGTGAACTGATCACTACGTTTCGTAGCGTGGAATTGGCGCACCTGTGGAAAGCGTTCCGGAATGCGAGAGGGCGTACATGAGCATCTACCTCACAGGTCTGCTGTGGGTGGGTGGCGCGGTCGTCGTCACGGCACTGCTCGCCTTCCTGATCCGCAAGTACGGCGTCGACGACGACGAGGCCCGCGACGCCAACAACGAGGCGTCCGGCAACGTCTTCACGATCGTCGCCGGCCTGCACGCGGTGCTGGTGGCGTTCATCCTCATCGCCCTGTTCGACACGGTCGCGGACGCCGAGGAGGCCTCCTACCGCGAGGCGGACGGCCTGGTCGCCGCCACCTGGGCGGGCGAGGCCCTCTCGCCCGAGATCGGCGACGAGGTCCGGTCCCTCTCGCGCGCCTACTCCATCACGGTGATCAACGACGAGTGGCCCGCCATGCGCGAGGGCGAGGAGGCGTCGAGCACCGGCTGGGACCAGCTCGACCGGCTGCGCAAGGTCGTCGCCGACGCCCCCGCGGACGACTCGTGGCGCGCCGACCGCAAGACCGAGGCGGCCAACCAGCTGTGGGAGGTCTACCAGGCCCGGCAGGAGCGCCTGGACGCGGCGAGCGGCGGGGTCAGCGCGGTCATGTGGTTCGTGCTGGGCATCGGCACGGTCCTCGCCGTGTTCCTGCCCCTGCTGTTCGGCAGCGGCCGGAAGATGCGCACGCACATCATCATCACCTGCACCCTGGCGGCCACGCTCACGCTGCTGCTCTACGCCACCTACCAGCTCCAGAACCCGTTCGCCGGCGGCGCGGACGTGACCCCGGAGGCGTTCCAGGCCGCTGTGGCGCGGTTCGAATGATCGAGCTCCTCGCCCAGGTCGCCTGCACCACCATCCAGGTGGAGGCGAACCACGGCCCGTCCTCGGTGCTCCAGGTGACGTTCCCCGAGGGCACCACGACCGGCCTGGGCGTGCTCGACCGCCGGCTCAACGCGATCGGCTACTCCCACGCGCAGAACCTCGTGTACGGCGTGGACGACGACGGCAGGCTGGTCGCCCTCGACCGCTCCGGCCGCCTCGTCGGCACGCCGTCGCGCCCCTCGCCCCTGCTGCGGCACGCGAAGGCGGGCGCCGTGGTCGGCGAGCGGCTCGTGGTGCGCGTCGGGCACGCGCTGTTCTCGGTGGGCATCACGCCCGGCCCCCGGTTCGGGAAGGTCGTGCACGAGGCGGTGATGTGGCCCGCCGCCGCGGTCACGGTCGACGACTTCGACCTCAACGCCGCGGACGGCCTGCTCTACGGGGTGGCGACCCACTGGTACGGCCACGGCGTCGTGGTCACGATCGACCCGGACAGCGGCCGGGTGCGCAAGGTCCCCGGCGTCGGCCACCTGCCCGGCGGCCACGGCTACGGCGCGGTGACGCTGAGCCCGGACGGCTCCCTGTACGCCACGAACAACCGGCACGACGGCCGCAGCACCCTCTACCGGGTGGCGCTGGACGGCTCGGGCGTGGTCACCGAGATCTCGTCGCGGCAGACGCTGCGGACCATCGACTCGTCCGGCTGCCTGTTCGTGCCGCCGCCCGCCGTGGACCCGCCCGACCCCACGCCGGAACCGACCCCGGGACCGACCCCCGGTCCCGGGCCGATCCCCGGACCCGCGCCGACCACCACCGTCCCGCCACCGGGACCGCAACCCGTCGTGCCGCCGCCCCCCGGTTCCCCGCCCCCCGGTTCCCCGCGGCCGGGTTCCCCGCCGCCCGCGACCACGCCCGTCCCGCCCCCGCCCGCCACGACGGCCGGACCCACGCCCACGCCACCCCGGCCCACCACCGTGCGGATGCCGGAGCGGCACGGCGGCGCGGTCGCCGTGGAGGACAACACGGTGCGCGACCAGCGCCGGTGGGGGCTGGTCGCGCTCCTGCTGATCCTGGGCATGGGCGCCGCCGCCGGGAGCGCCACGGCCCGCCGCCCGCGCTGACCGACCGCGCCGGCCGCCGCCCGCGTCCGGCACCCCCGGCGCGCGCTACACGGCCAGCATCCGCCGCACCTCCTCGTCGTGCAGCTCGGCGGCGGTGCCGGCGCGCACGACCTCGCCCGCGTCCAGCACCACGAACCCGTCCGCCAGCCGCAGCGCGAAGTCGAGGTACTGCTCCACCAGCAGCACGGTCATCCCGGCCTCGCGGTGCAGCCGCTCGATCGCGGCCTCGATCTCGTCGATCACGTTGGGCTGCACGCCCTCGGTCGGCTCGTCGAGCAGCAGCAGGCGGGGCCGGGTGACCAGCGCCCGCGCGATGGCGAGCTGCTGCCGCTGACCGCCGGACAGGAACCCGGCGGGGCGCTTGAAGAACTGCTTGAGCGCCGGGAACACGGCCAGCGCGTCGTCCACGGCCCCCGGGTCGCGGTGCGCGGTCGCCTCCAGCGTCACCTGGAGGTTCTCCCACACCGTGAGCTGCGGGAACGACACGTGCCCCTGCGGCACGCACGCCACGCCCCGGCGCACCCGCTGGTGCGTGGGCAGGCGCGTGACGTCCTCGCCGTCCAGCTCGACCCGGCCCGCCGAGGGCGCCAGCGTGCCCATGACGGTCTTGAGCAGCGTCGTCTTGCCCACGCCGTTGCGGCCCATCACGCACACCAGCGACCCGGCAGGCACCTCCAGCCCCACGCCGAACAGCACCCGCGCCCGCCCGTAGGCGACGTCCACACCGGACACCGAGAGCATCACGTCACCGCCTCCCCCTTGGCCCGCCCGAGGTACACCGCGCGCACCTCGGGGTCGTCCCGCACCTCGGCCACCGAGCCCTCGCGCAGCACGCGACCCTGGTGCAGCACGGTCACGCGCCGCGCGTACCGGCGCAGGAACTCCATGTCGTGCTCCACCACGACGACGGTGTGCGTCGCGGCGATCCGGTTCAGCAGCTCGCCGGTGCGCTCCCGCTCCGACCTGCTCATGCCCGCCACGGGTTCGTCGAGCAGCAGCAGCCTCGGCCGCTGCACGAGCAGCATCCCGATCTCCAGCCACTGCCGCTGCCCGTGCGACAGCACCCCGGCGGGCTTGTCGGCCAACGCGGTCAGGCCGGTCGCCCCCAGCGCCTCGGCCACCTCGTCCGACACGCCCCGCCGCCGCTTGAGCAGCGACCGCAGCGGCATCCGGAAGCTGCCCGCGAGGTCCAGGTTCTCCACCACGGTCAGCTCCTCGAACACGGCGGCGGTCTGGAACGTGCGGCCCACGCCCATCCGCACGACCTGGTGCTCGCGCCGCCCCACCAGCTCCTCGCCGCCGAACCGCACGCTGCCCGCCGCGGGTTTGGTGAGCCCGGTGACGACGTCGATCAGCGTGGTCTTGCCCGCGCCGTTGGGGCCGATGAGGAACCGCAGCTCGCCCTCCTCGACGGTGAGGTCCAGCCCGTCGACCGCGGCGAACCCGTCGAACACCACGCGCAGCCCGCGCACCTCCAGCAGGGCCGTCACACGACCACCTCCTCGCGGGGCCGGGTCGTCCCGGGCGAGCGCCGGAACCGGTCGCGCACCGACCCGACGACCCCGGCCAGGCCCTTCGGCGCGAACACCAGGACGAGCACGAACAGCCCGCCCTGGAGGTACAGCCAGCCCTCGGCGAAGTCCTCGCTGAACACCGTCTTGGCGTAGTTGACGGCGATGGCGCCCGCGATGGCCCCGGCCAGCACGAACCGCCCGCCGACCGCGACGCCGATCAGCAGCTCCAGCGACGGCACGACGCCGAGCAGCGCGGGGGAGATGATGCCCACCACCGGCACGAACAGCGCGCCCGCGATGCCGGCCACCACCGCCGAGGCGGTGAACGTGATCGTCTTGACCACGGCCGGGTCGTAGCCGAGGAACCGCACCCGGTCCTCGCCGTCGCGCACGGCCACCAGCAGCCGGCCGAACCGGCTGCGCACCAGCAGCTTCGCCAGCAGGAACACCGCGCCGAGCACGGCGGCGGTGATCGCGTACACGGCGCGCTGCCCGTTCGGGTCGGTCAGGTCCAGGGCGAAGAAACCGGTGAAGTTCGTCATCCCGTTGGTGCCGCCGGTCAGGCCCTGCTGCCCGACCAGCAGGATGACGAACGCGGCGGCCAGCGCCTGCGACAGGATCGCGAAGTACGCGCCGCGCACCCGCTGCCGGAACACCAGCAGCCCCAGCAGGAACGCCACCAGCCCCGGCACCAGCACGACGGCGGCCAGCGCGAACACCGGGTTGGCGAACGGCGCCCACAGCGCGGGCAGCTCCTCGACCCCGCTCCACACCATGAAGTCCGGCAGCCCGGCGGACCCGGCCTCCTGGAGCTTGAGGTGCATCGCCATGGCGTAGCCGCCGAGGCCGAAGAACACGCCCTGCCCGAGCACGAGCATCCCGCCCTGGCCCCAGGCCAGCGCGATGCCGACCGCGACGATCGCGAAGCACAGGTACTTCGCGAGCAGCCCGAGGCGGAACGGCGAGAGCGTGAACGGCGCCAGCGCCAGCAGCGCGACGCACACGACCAGTGAGACCCGTCCCCACGTCATACCAGCGTCCTCCCGCGCAGCACGAACATGCCCTGCGGCCGGACCTGGAGGAACGCGATGACCGCCACCAGCACCAGCACCTTGGCCAGGCTTGCGTCGGTCCAGAACTCCAGGTAGCTGTTCAGGAAACCGAGCGCGACGGCGGCCAGCACCGCGCCCCGCAGCTGCCCGAGCCCGCCCGCCACGACGACCAGGAACGCGTCGACTATGTAGAACGTGCCCAGGCTCGGCCCGACCGGTCCGACGAGCGTCAGCGCGACGCCCGCGACCCCGGCCAGGCCGGAGCCGAGCAGGAACGTGAACCGGTCGACCCGCCCGGTGGCGATGCCGCTGTACGCGGCCAGCTCCCTGTCCTGCACCACCGCCCGCATCCGCCGCCCCTGCGGCAGCCTGGTCAGGTAGAACCACACCGCCACCACGCACAGCGCCGCCAGCGCGATGGTGAAGACCCTGTTCCACGGCAGCCGCACGCCCAGCACGTCGGCGCCGCCGACCAGCCAGGCCGGCGCGGTGACCTGCACGTTGGGCGCGCCGAACAGGTCGCGGGCCAGTTGCTGGAGGACGAGGCTGACGCCCCACGTGAGCAGCAGCGTGTCCAGCGGCCTGCCGTAGAACCTCCTGATCAGCGACCACTCCAGCAGCAGCCCCATCAGCCCGGCGACGGCGAAGGCCACCGGGAGCGCGAGGAGGAACGACTGCGACGTGAGCCCCTGGAGCAGGTACGCGGTGTACGCGCCCGCCATGATGAACTCGCCGTGCGCCATGTTGATCACGCCCATCTGGCCGAACGTGAACGTCAGGCCCAGGGCGATGAGCAGCAGCACGGCGGCGATGCCCAGCCCGATGGGGAGCTGGTTGGCCAGTGCCTCCACGCGTCCCCCCTCAGCCCAGGCCGCCGGCCCAGTCGTAGCCCTTGAGGTAGGGGTCCGGTTCGATCGGCGCGTCGGACGCCCACACCTCCTCGATCTGCCCGTCCGGCCGCACGACGCCGATGCGCGCGGTCTTGGCCACGTGCTGGTTGTCGCCGTCGATGGTGGTGGTGCCCTCGGGCGCCTCGATCGAGATGCCGCCGGCGGCCTTGCGCACCGCCTCGACCTCGGTGGTGCCGGCCTTCTTCACCGCCGCCGCCCACAGGTGCACGGCGTTGTAGCCGGCCTCCATCGGGTCGGAGGTCACCTTGTCCGCGCCGTACTTCGCCTTGAACGCCTTGACGAACGCCTCGTTCGCCGGGGTCGCCGTGGTCTGGTAGTAGTTCCACGCGACGAGGTGGCCCGCGACGTTCTCCGGGCCGATGCCCCTGACCTCCTCCTCGGCGACGCTCACCGACACGACCGGCGTGGTGTCGGGCGTGATGCCGGACCCGCGCAGCTGCTTGAAGAACGCCACGTTGCTGTCGCCGTTGAGGGTGTTGAAGACCGCGTCCGGCTCGGCGTCGGCGATCTTGTTGACCAGCGTGGAGTACTCCGTGTGCCCCAGCGGCGTGTACTCCTCGCCGAGCACCTCGATGCCCTTGGCCGCCGCGTACGCCTTGATGATCTTGTTGGCGGTGCGCGGGAACACGTAGTCGCTGCCGACCAGGAACATCCGCTTCCTGCCCTGCGCCGCCAGGTAGTCCAGCGCGGGCACGATCTGCTGGTTCGTCGTCGCGCCGGTGTAGAAGATGTAGGGCGAGCTCTCCAGGCCCTCGTACTGCACCGGGTACCACAGCAGCGCCTTGTTGCGCTCGAACACCGGGAGCATCGCCTTGCGGCTGGCGGAGGTCCACCCGCCGAACACCGCGGCCACCCGGTCCTGCGAGATGAGCTTCTGCGCCTTCTCCGCGAACGTGGGCCAGTCGGACGCGCCGTCCTCGGTCACCGGGACCAGCTTCTCGCCCAGGACGCCACCCGCGGCGTTGATCTCCTCGATCGCCAGCAGCTCGGCGTCGCGGACGGTCACCTCGCTGATCGCCATCGTGCCGCTGAGGGAGTGCAGGACGCCGACCTTGATCCCGTCACCGGCCGCCTGCCCGTCCCGGCCCGGCTCGTCGACGCAGGCCGTGGTGAGCAGGACGGGCAGCAGGAGGGCGATCAGACCGCGCTGGAGACTTCTGCGCTGGACGTTCGTGGGACGCACCGGCGGCTCCTTTCGGCTGGTGGAACCGCCGAAGCTAGGAACCGCGTGTTGCGTGGCCGGCGCGCCTGGTTACGTTCACGTGGCCAGGTCCGCACAGCGCCCCGGCCGTGACCGTCTCGTTGTCGCACAGGGGCTTTCCGGCCCTGTCGTCCACCGGGTGGACCGTGAAACTCCTCCGAAGGTACGACCCGCGCCGACGCCGACGGCCGACGCCCCGCCCGTGCCCGCCGACCTACTTTTCGTCGTATGAGCGGACGAATCGCGGCACTGGACGTCCTGCGCGGGGTGGCGATCCTGGGAACCTTCGGCACGAACGTGTGGGTGTTCGCCAACCCCGGCGGACCGACCGGGTTCCTGACCATGATGAACAACTCCGGCATCGACGGCGGCGCGCTGCTGCGCGCGCTGTCGAACGGCAAGTTCCTCGGCCTGCTGTCGATCATGTTCGGCATCGGCCTGGCGATCCAGCACCGGTCGGCCGTGCGGCACGGCCGCCGCTGGCCCGGCTGGTACCTGTGGCGCTCGGCGCTGCTGCTGGTCGAAGGGCTGCTGCACTACCTGCTGATCTTCGAGTTCGACGTGCTCGCGTTCTACGCGGTGGTGTCGGTGGCGGTGGCGTTCCTCGTCGCCCGGCGCACCGCGACGCGCTGGATGATCGGCGTGGGCGTCCTGCACGTGGCGCTCGTCGGCCTGTTCACGCTGGGCCTGCTGCTCAACGGCGGGGCCGAGGCCGCCGACCCGGGCTCCGCGCTGCCGCTCGACAGCTGGTGGGGCATGGTGCAGGACCGGGTCGAGCACTTCGCCGCCTTCCGCGCCGAGGGCGTCTTCGTGCTGCCGCTGAGCACCGTGCTGTTCCTGGCGGGCGCCGCGCTGTTCCGCGCCGGCGCGCTGGAGGACTCGGAGCGCGGCCTGAGCCTCCAGCGGCGGCTGGTGGCCTGGGGCCTGGGCGTCGGCGTGCCGCTGAACGTGGTCACCGCCCTGTCCGGCCCGACCTGGTTCCTCGTGGACCGCTACCTGTGCGCGCCGCTGGTGTCGTTCGGCCTGCTCGGCGGCATCACCTGGCTGGTCAACCGGATGCGCGCCGAGCAGGGCCCCCTGCGCGCCGGCCTGAGCGCCGTCGGCCGCACCGCGCTGACCTGCTACATCGGCCAGAACCTGATCGCGTCGCTGCTGTGCTACCCGTGGGCGCTGGGCCTGTCGACGCGCTTCTCCGGCCCCTGGTTCACCGCCGCCGTGTGGGCGTCCGTCTCGGCCCTGCTGGTGCTGGGCGCGACGTGGTGGACGCGCCGGTTCGAGCGCGGCCCGGTGGAGGCGCTGTGGGACCGGTTCTACCGGGCACCGCAACGCCTCGTCCGGCGCACTCCCGCGGGTCAGCCGTAGCGGTGGTCGAAGTACTCGTCGGCCGCGTGCTGGTCCTGCGCGAAGTTGACCGCCTCGACGATCTTCCCGTCCACGACGCGGAACGCCAGCGCCCAGGTGATGTCCAGGCCCTCCGGCTCGGTGCTCCACCCGCGGTGCAGGTCGACCACCCAGTCGCCGTCCGCGGCCAGGAAGATCGGGTCGGCCTTGAACCCGGCCTTCGCCAGCTGCCCGAAGAACTCCAGCACCTCGTCCGGACCCGACTTCGTCCCGGACAGCGGGTGGCGGCCGGGGATCGTCCACCGGATGTCGTCGGCGAAGAACGCCGCCAACGCCGACGTGTCACCCGAGGCGTAGGCCCGGTAGTACTGGCGGATCAACTCCACGTTGGGGTGGTCCTGCGACACCGCTGGTCCTCTTCTCGTCTCACGACAACTCGCCGGTCGACCCAACCAGTGGTCGCTCACACCGGTCCAATACCCGTGGCCATACCCTCTGGGCATGAGTCCCCTCGACGTGGACACGCGGGTGCTGCGGTACTTCGTGGCCGTGGCGGACCGCCTGAGCTTCACCGCGGCGGCCCGCGACCTGTACGTCTCGCAACCCGCGTTGAGCAGGCAGATCAGGCAGCTGGAAGAGGACCTGGGCGCCGAGCTCTTCGTCCGCACCGGCCGCGAGATACGCCTGACCGGCGCCGGGACCGAGATGCTCCCCCTCGCCCGCCAGGTCGTGGAGGCGTGGCAGGAGACCACCCGCGTGGTCCGCTCCGCGGCGGCGGCCGAGCTGAACGTCGTGCGCGTCGGCTTCGTCGCCTCGGGCGGCGGCAGCGTGGCCCGGCGGGCGCGGGCGGCGTTCGCCGAGCACCACCCCGAGGTCACGATCGACCCGAAGCGCTTCGACTGGGGCGGTGAGCCCGACGCCCTGCGGCAGGGCCTGGTCGACGTGGCGTTCGTCTGGCTGCCGGCCGACGTGACCGGCCTGCGCTGCCACGTGGTCGCCACCGAGGACCGCTACGTGGCCCTCTCCCGGGACCACCGCCTCACCGCCCAGGAGTCGGTGAGCATCACCGACCTGGCCGACGAACCGCTCATGTGGACCCGCAAGGCACCGAAGGAGTGGGTCGACTGGTGGGCGGTCAACCCGCGCCCCGACGGCCGCGAACCCGTGTGGGGACCGGAGAACGACAACGTCGAGGAGATGCTGGAGCAGGTGGCGACCGGGACGGCCGTGTGCATCGGCCCCGAGTCGATGGCCCTGTACTACGCGCACCCCGACCTGGCGTGGCGGCGGATCACCGACGTCGAGCCGCTGCGCATCGCGGTGGCCTGGATGCCGGAGGCGGCGAGCCCCGTGGTGCAGGCGTTCGTGGAGGCGACGGTGCGGTTGGCGAGCCGGGTCGTGGGCTGACGCCCGTCAACCGGCCGGCCGCGACTCCAGGGCCAGCTCACGCAGCACCTCCGTGGCCGACGGCAGGTCGGGCGGGCAGTTCTTGCCCTGGGCTTCGAGGTAATGGGCGGCGAATTTCATCAAACGATCCTCGGGTGATCGCGTACCCACATCGGCCCACCGGAACCTCTCGAAGAGCTTGAAGAACTGAACGGGAGCGATCTGTCGCCAGAAGCTGCCCGGCAGCCTGAACATGCTGCTGAGCAGAGGTCCGTCGAACGCCCAAGCACTCGTGGCTGGATCGACCAGGTAGTCGATCATCATGGGGGACGCGTAGCCGTGGTTCACGCCGATCGCGGCGTTGTGCCTCGCGACCTGCTCCAGCGCGCGGATCAGGTGGTCGAGCCCGAGGTGGTCACGTCCGACACGCGTGCGCGCCAGTCGAGCTGTGATGAGGCTCGGCAGCGCGTCATCCGGAGCGTCGTCGAGTTGACCGATGATTTTGACCAGAAGCTGCCGGTCATCCAACAGGTGGGGGTGTGCGCAGAGAGCGGAGATGATTTCAAACAGGTCTTGGCGCTGTGCGACCGCGTGTCCTACGACCCGGACCACCAGGCTGTTGGGAAGGCGCCACGCCTCCCGGGACACCGACCTGATGAACGCATCCCATGATCCGCTGTTCAAGTGCGTGCCGGTATCGAGCGCGTTGACGACCTCTTCGAGAAGTCCGAGGTCGTAGGGCAGCACGTGGCGGGCGCCCCCCATCCCCGAGGTGAGCATCAGCCACTCGGCCAGTTGGGACAGCAACTCCTGCTCGTCGGCGTGCGCGGTGGTGTCCGGGCCGATGAAATCACCCAGCCGGTTGGTGCCTTCCAACAGGCCGTCGCCGAGGAGTTGCGCCTCCTCGATGTAAGGGGAGGCGTGCACCGAGGCAGCTCGCCGGACCAGGTGGTGCACGCCATCCCGCAGGTCGAGCCGGAGGGACTTGCGGAGGGCTTGCCAGCCCTCCGGGTCCACTCCCGCCTGCCAGAGGCGCACCGTGGCACGCCACTCCGCCAGGTCCTCCTCCAACGGCACCGGACCCCCGGTCAGGAAGACCCGCAGGCAGATCAGGTTCGCCGAGTAGGTGGCCACCCGTGACACCAGGGTCGCCCCGGACGGCGAGTAGTCCGGGTAACTGCCCCGCTCGGCCTGCTCGTGCGCGCCCTTTGTAAGATTGTTCAACAATTCTAGGATGTCGTCGCGCACTTCCGGCTCCAGCCGGGCGAACAGGCCGACCGTGAAGTCCAGCACCGGCTTCCGCTTCACCAGTACTTGGTGCGACAGGAACGCGAGCAGCAGGTCCTCCTCTTCCGTGACCCGCTTCCGCACGGGCCGCGAGGTCCGCGACGGTGCCCGCGACCGCACCGCCACCGCGTCCACCAGCAGGTTCAGCGTCACCTCCGCGATGAGGTACTCGCCGAACGTGGCGTGCAGGAACTCGTAGGTGCGGCGACCGGCCCCCGCCTCGGCGCCCGCCCCGTCGTTCATCCTCGCCGAGTGGATGAAGAAGAAGTCCTCCACCACGCGGTCGGCGGCGGTGAGCGGCGTGTCGAAGCCGGTCCGCTCCACCGGGTCGGCCGGCGCGAAGACGCCCAGGTCGTGCGCCAGGTCCTCGTCGGAGACGTACTGGTGGCCCCGGTTGAACATGGCCAGGGCGGCGACGCTCAGCTGCCAGCGGCTCTGCTCGGCCTTCGCGGCCACGTGGTCCTCCGGCGGCTGCACGGGCCCCTTGTCGCGGGCCTGGCGGCGCACGAACGAGGTGATCAGGCGTTCGTACAGCTGGGCCTGGGACAGGTCCTCGTCCAGCGGCGGGTTCTCGGGGTCCGCGGCGTAGAGGACGAGCATGAGCAGGATCAGCGGCTGCCGCGCGAAGCCGCCGTGCCGCAGCAGCTGGGCCGGTTCGAGCCGGCGCAGGCCGGGGGTCGCGGCGTTGGCCTCGTGCCACGCGCCGAGCCACCGGTCGACGCGCGCGTCGTCGAACTCCTCCAGCTTGACGATCGGCGTGCCGTGCGGGACACCCGCCCGGTCCGAGCCCATGACCAGCGGCCGGGAGGTGATGACGACGGCGACGGGGCGACCGGTGTCGGCCTGCTGCTCCTGGAACTCGCGGACCAGCTCGACGTACCTGGACTGGACGACGCCGCTGGCCTGCACCAGCTCGTCGAAGCCGTCCAGCAGCACGACCCGGATGCTGTCCGCGCACTCGTCGGCGAGCCGGCCCCACTCGACCCGCTCGGCGAGCTGGTCGGACAGGGCGGTCTCGATCTGCTTGTGCACGGCCTCCTCGGCGCGGACCTTGCGCAGCGGCACGGTGACCACGGTGAAGCCGCGGGCGGGCAGGCGGGCGGCGAGGACGGCCATCAGCAGGGACTTGCCCGCGCCGGGGTGCCCGAGGACCAGCAGGGGACGGGTGGTGCTCTCCGGCCCGGCCAGGTGGGCGGCGAGGAACGCGTCGAGGTCCTCGCGCGCGGTGGTGTGCTCGGCCCACCACTCCTCCGAGGAGGGCACGGTGTCCTCGTGGTGCACGACCAGGCGGTAGGCCGGCGTGACGAACCCGCGTTCGACCGTGGGGAAGGACACGGCCAGGGACGACGTGCCGGTGTCGCCGCGCAGCAGCGGCTTGCCCAGCGCGGCCCCGGCGGCGGCCTCCAGCTTCGCGCGGCACGAGCGGGCGGGGTCGAGCGGTCCGGGCGCGGTCAGCGACAGCAGGTGGGAGAAGCGCTCCAGCGATTCCGCCCGGAACCCGGCCAGTTCCTCGCCCAGCCGGGCGTTGCCCGCAGTCAGGGCCGTGCGCGTCGCGCCGTGCTCGCCGAGGAAGGCCCAGATCCGGAACTCCGGGATCGCGGCGGCCAGGCCCAGGTAGTGGTGGGTGTACCGCTCGCGGCTGCCGTTCGCCACGGCGCGGCGCAGTTCGCCGCCGTCACGCCCGGCGGACAGGGACGCCCAGGCGTCCAGGCCGGCCAGGAAGTCGGCCACCAGGTCGGTCGCCGCGGCGAGGAACCGGCCGAGTCCCCCCTCCAGGTTCTCGGTGAAACCACGGGTCGCGTCCGGCGCGGGCACCTCCAGCGAGGTCAGGGCGGGGAGGGCGGTAACCTCCTTCTTGCCGCCGGGTTCCGCGCCCAGCGAGCGGAACTTCTCGCGGTCCGTCACGTCGAGCAGGTCGAGCCGAGGCCCGACCTCGTCGCGGAACGCGTCGAACACCGAGGTCACCGCGATGATCGTGTGCGCGGCGGCGACGAGTTCCTGCCGCCGCACACCGGTCAGGCCCGTGAGCCTGTCGGTGATGCCGTCCAGGACCTTGCGGACCGACGCCGTCGCCTCGTTCTTCGGGTCGACCAGGCTCAGCACGTCCGGCTCGGCCGCGCCGCCGACCAGGATGCCCAGGCCGAGGAACACGTCCGCCCTGTCCAGCCACGGCCGCTCGTGCCTGCCGAGCACGCGCAGCGCGCCTTCGTACGAGAACAGGTCCGGTCGGGGCATCCGGCCATGATCGGCCAGGCGGGCTGGGAGCGCACCGCAGTTCGCGGGTCCGCGAGCATCGCCGTCGGGGTGTGGCCGACGTGCGCGCGGACGGTGCGGGTCAGGTGGACCTGGTCGGCGAACCCGAGGTCTGCCGCGAGACCCGCGAGGTCGGGTTCGCCGTTCTCCACGCGTTCCTCGTCGTGCGGGACTGACGCGCGAGCGCCCCACGGTCACGTCGGCGACCCGGTCGGTCGACACCCACGCG
>NZ_JBPKJK010000137.1:0-23617 GCF_051756985.1 Saccharothrix sabaoui | reverse complement strand
TTTGGACTTACTCATCTAGGGCAGGACGCCCGCGCAGGACGCCCGCGCGGCCCGGATGTGGCCGGGGCACGTGGTCGCAGTGCACCGCCGGAGTGCACGGCCGGAGCACGCGGTCGGGCGGTTCCGGTCGGGCTCCGCCGCGGCGGGTGGCGGCGGGGAGAGGGCCGGCCGGGCGCGTCCGACGGGCACGGGGACAATGGGGGGATGGATGGTTACCGCTCCGGGTTCGCGTGCTTCGTCGGCCGCCCCAACGCAGGCAAGTCGACGTTGACCAACGCGCTGGTCGGGACCAAGGTCGCGATCACCTCCAGCAAGCCGCAGACCACCCGGCACACCATCCGGGGCATCGTGCACCGCGAGGACGGCCAGCTGGTCCTCGTCGACACCCCCGGCCTGCACCGCCCGCGCACCCTGCTCGGCCAGCGCCTCAACGACCTGGTCCGCGAGACCTGGTCGGAGGTGGACGTGGTCGGGTTCTGCGTGCCCGCCGACCAGAAGGTCGGCCCGGGCGACAAGTTCATCGCGGCCGAGCTGGAGAAGATCGCCAAGCGCACGCCGGTCATCGGCATCGTCACCAAGACGGACCTGGTGGGGCAGCAGCAGGTCGCCGAGCAGCTGCTGGCGCTGCAGAAGGTGATGGACTTCGCCGACTTCATCCCGGTGTCCGCGGTGGACGGCTACCAGGTGGACGCGCTGGCGGACCTGCTGGTGGGCAAGATGCCGGAGGGCCCGGCGCTGTACCCGGACGGCGAGCTGACCGACGAGCCGGAGCAGACGCTGGTCGCCGAGCTGATCCGCGAGGCCGCGCTGGAGGGCGTGCGGGACGAGCTGCCGCACTCGATCGCGGTGGTGGTGGAGGAGATGATGCCCCGCGAGGGTCGCGACGACCTGGTGGACATCCACGCGAACGTGTTCGTGGAGCGGCCCAGCCAGAAGGCGATCATCCTGGGCCACCGGGGCGAGCGGCTCAAGCAGGTGGGCATCAACTCGCGCCGCCAGATCGAGAAGCTGCTGGGCACGCGCGTGTACCTGGACCTGCACATCAAGATCGCCAAGGACTGGCAGCGCGACCCGAAGCAGCTGCGCCGACTGGGGTTCTAGGTGGCGAACCTCTACCGGGACACCGGTGTGGTGCTCAGGGTGCAGAAGCTCGGCGAGGCCGACCGCATCATCACCCTGCTTACCCAGAAGCACGGCAAGGTGCGCGCGGTGGCCAAGGGCGTGCGGCGGACCTCGTCCCGGTTCGGCGCGCGGCTGGAGCCGTTCGGGCACGTCGACGTGCAGTTCTACCCGGGCCGGTCGCTGGACGTGGTGACCCAGGTGCAGACGCTGGACGCGTTCGGCGTGGTCCTGGTGGACGACTACCAGCGGTACACGGCGGCGTGCGCGGTGCTGGAGACGGCCGACCGGCTCGCCGCCGAGGAGGGCGAACCGGCGCTGCGGCTGTACCTGCTGGTCACGGGCGCGCTGCGGGCGCTGGCGGCGAAGGAGCGGGACGCCTCGCTGGTGCTCGACGCGTTCCTGATGCGGGCGATGGCGTTCGCCGGGTGGGCGCCCGCGGTCGACGAGTGCGCGCGCTGCGGCGACCCGGGCCCGCACCGGGCGTTCAACGTGCACGCGGGCGGCCTGGTGTGCCCGCGGTGCAAGCCGCCGGGCAGCGCCCAGCCGTCCCCGGACACCCTGGCCCTGCTCGGCGCGCTGCTGCACGGGCGGTGGGACGCGGTGGACGCCATCCCGGACAACGCCCGGCGCGACGCGAGCGGCCTGGTCGCCGCGCACCTCCAGTGGCACCTGGAGCGGCAGCTGCGCTCGTTGCCCTTGGTCGAGCGCAAGGCCCGGCCGGGCGACGGTTAGGCTCGCCCGGCTCCACCAGCACCCCGGATGCCGCACCCGGCAGCCGCACCCCGGAAGGACAGCCATGCTTCGCCGACGGCGGGCCGAGCGCGTCGTGCGCGCCCCCCGACCCCCGGAACCGCACCCCACCGGCGCCACGCCGCCGAAGATCCCGGCCGAGTTCGTGCCGAAGCACATCGCGATCGTGATGGACGGCAACGGCCGGTGGGCGAACCAGCGCGGCCTGTCCCGCATCGAGGGGCACAAGCGCGGCGAGGCCGTCGTGGTCGAGGCGGCCAAGGGCGCCATCGCGATGGGTGTGGAGTGGCTGTCGCTGTACGCGTTCTCCACGGAGAACTGGCGGCGCAGCCCCGAGGAGGTGCGCTTCCTCATGGGCTTCAGCCGCGACGTGATCCGCCACCGCACCGACGAGCTGGACGAGCTGGGCGTGCGGGTGCGCTGGTCGGGTCGGCGGCCCCGGCTGTGGCGCAGCGTCATCAACGAGCTGGAGGTCGCCGAGGAGCGCACGAAGGACAACGACGTGCTGAACCTCGCGATGTGCATCAACTACGGCGGGCGCGCCGAGGTGGGCGACGCGGCGCGGGAGATCGCGCGGCTGGCCGCCGCCGGGAAGATCAACCCGGAGAAGGTCGACGAGCGCACCGTCGCGAAGTACCTGTACCAGCCGGAGATGCCGGACGTGGACCTGTTCATCCGCCCGTCGGGCGAGCAGCGCACGTCGAACTTCATGCTGTGGCAGTCGGCGTACGCGGAGCTGGTGTTCCAGGACATCCTGTGGCCCGACTTCGACCGGCTGGACCTGTGGCGCGCCTGCGAGGCGTACGCCATGCGCGACCGGCGCTTCGGCGGCGCCGTGGACAAGCCCGACGCGGAGCCCGGGGAGGGCGAGTGACCGACCAGGACGACGCGGACCAGGACGCCAAGGTGACCGCGGAGCTGCTGACCGCGGCCCGCGAGGCGCTGGAGCTGTTCCACGAGGTGCACGTCGACGACGACGGCGCGCTCAGCTTCCGGCACGGCGAGGTGCCGTGCGCGGTGCAGGCGATGCGGCTGGCCGACGGCCTGACCGTGCTCAGCCTCACCTGCGTGGTGGCGTGGGACCTGCCGTCCGACCCGAACCTGGCCGTGTCGGCGGCCGAGCGCGCCGGTCAGGGCCTGTTCGGCACGCTCGGCGTCGTGCACACCGAACGCGGCATGGACGTGACGTTGCGCTACGCGTTCCCCGCCGAGGGCCTCAAGCCCGAGCCGCTCAGCACCCTGCTGATGCTGGTGGTGTCCACCGCCTCGCAGCTGCGCAACGAGCTGCTGGCCCAAGCCGGGGACGGTGCCTGAGATGGCCGGTGTGATCGTGTACGAGCCCGACGACGAGGGCGACGTCGAGGGCCTGCCGTGGGCCGTCACGTTCGAGGCGTCGGCGGGGGACGAGTGGGCGTCGTTCGTCTGCGGCCCGTACGAGCGCGACGAGGCCGTGCGGCTGGCCGAGGAGGTCCTGGCCGCGGGGCGCGGCGTGACGGCCGTCGTCGAGCCGCTGCTGCCGGTCACCGAGGCGGCCGACGTGCTGGCGACGATCGCCGAGCTGCGCGAGGACGACGCCGAGTAGCGGACGCCCCGGCGGCTTCCGCCCGACCGGTCAGGGACCCCACACGCGCGCGTCGAGGACCACGTGGCCGGCGTCGAAGTCGGCCAGGTCCGCCTCCTTCACCGTGACGGTGGCGGGGTGCCCGTCGGAGGTCGCGAAGCAGAACCGGAGGCCGGGGCCGGTGGCGAGCACGGGGTCCGCCGGCGGCTCGCCGGCGAGGGTGTCGGCGCACCACCGGCCCGCCTCCGCCGGCGGACCGGTGTAGGCGTGCAGGCCGCCGCCGTTGGCCCTGAGCAGGTTGAACCGGTCCAGGTGCAGGTCGAACGGGCCGGTCGCGCCGTCGGCGGGCCGCCCCCGCGCCTGCCCGGCGTCCAGGTCCAGGGCGGTGCCGCGCTCCAGCCGCACCTCCAGCCCGGCGGCCGGGGACGCGGGGGTGCTCCCGGAGGCGGGCGTGGAGGAGGTCGGCGCGGAGCCGGCGGGTGCCGGGTCGCCGGCCCCCGGTCGAGCCGCGCCCCCCACCGGGGTGGTGGTCGGGTCGGCCCCCGTCGTCAGCGCCACGACCAGCACCACGGCGGCCACCAGCGCCAGGCCGAGCACGGTGAGCGCGACGACCCCCCAGCGCTCCCGGCCGCCGTCGCCGATCCGGCCGATGGTCCCCGCCTGGACGTTCAGGCGCCCCCGGACCCGGCCGCTCATGTCGTTCTGGTGGTTCCCGCGCGCGTCGATGCGGTGATCTTCCCGCCCCCCGGACCGCACCAACAGGCATATGTGCGGTCGGGGGAGGTTCTGGCATCATGTCGAAAGTGACAATCACTGGCGAGATCCGCGGATCGCGCCCGCGGCCCACGCCGCCGCGGTGGAGGATCACCTCGCTGGAAGTGCTGTGCGGGGTGCTCGTGCTCGCGCTGCTGTTCCAGGACTGGCTGGTCGGCGTGCTGGACGTGCCGGTGCTGCGCACCGCGTCCACGGTGTTCGTCGCCGTCTGCGTGCAGGCACTGCCGTTCCTCGTCCTGGGCGTGCTGATCAGCGGCGCGATCGCCGCGTTCGTCCCGGCGAGCGCCCTGCGCCGGCTGCTGCCGCGCCGGACCGCGCTGGCCGTGCCGGTGGCCGGGGTCGCCGGCATCGCGCTGCCGGGCTGCGAGTGCGCGTCCGTGCCCGTCGCGCGCCGGCTCATGCAGCAGGGCGTGGCGCCCGCGGTGGCGCTGTCGTTCCTGCTCGCCGCGCCCGCGGTGAACCCGATCGTGCTCGTGTCCACGGCCGTGGCGTTCCGGGACGCGCCGATGATGGTGCCCGCGCGGTTCGCCGGGTCGCTGCTCACCGCGGTCGTCATGGGCTGGCTGTGGACGCGGTTCGGCAAGGCCGACTGGATCGCCGAGCGGGCCCTGCGCCGGCTGCCCGACCACGACGGCCGCAACCGCTGGCTGGTGTTCGCCGAGACCGCGCGGCACGACCTGGTCGACGCGGGCGGGTTCCTCGTGCTCGGCGGCGTGTTCGCGGCGGCGTTCAACGTGCTGGTGCCCGCGGCGTGGCTGGAGACCCTGGGCGGTCAGCTGGTGCTCGCGGTGCTGGTGATGGCGCTGCTGGCGGTGGTGCTGGCGCTGTGCAGCGAGGCCGACGCGTTCGTCGCGGTCTCCATGTCGGCGTTGCCGCTGCTGCCGCGCCTGGTGTTCCTCGTGGTCGGCCCGGCGGTCGACGTGAAGCTCATCGCGCTCCAGGCGGGCGCGTTCGGCAGGTCCTTCGCGGCGCGCTTCGCCCCGGCCACGTTCGTGGTGGCGATCGCGTCCGCGCTGGCGGCGGGAGCGGTGTTCCTGTGAGGCGGGAGAACCCCATGAGGTGCGGTGGCCATGAGGCGTGAGACCCAGAACATCCTGCTGGTGCTGCTCGGCGGCGCCCTGCTGAAGCTGGCGCTCAGCGGCACCTACCTGCGCTACGTCAAGGAGTCGCTCCAGCCCTGGCTGATCGTCACCGGCGCGGTCATGGTCGTGCTGGCGCTGGTGGCGATCGTGCGCGACGTCCGGGGCGCCCAGCACGAGGAAGGCCACGAGGGGCACGAGCACGGCTCGTCGCGCAGCCCGTGGATGCTGCTGCTCCCGGTGCTCGCGGTGTTCCTGATCAGCCCGCCCGCGCTCGGCGCGGACGTGGTCAACCGGTCCGAGCGCAACGCCGCCCAGGAGGGCAGGGCGTCGAGCGGGTTCGCGCCGCTGCCCGCGGACGAGGTGGTGCCGCTGACGATCAGCGAGTTCGTCACGCGCACCGCGTGGGACGACTCGGGCTCCCTCGACGACCGCGCGGTGCGGCTCACCGGGTTCGTCGTGCGCAAGGACGGCGAGGTGTTCGTGGCGCGCCTGACCATCTCCTGCTGCGCCGCCGACGCCTCGCCGGTGAAGACGAGGGTCGTCGGTCAGGACTTCGCCGCCCTGGCCGACGACCAGTGGGTCGAGGTCACCGGGCGGGTGGTGCCCGGGTCGGCGACCAAGGAGACGAAGTGGGTGCCGACGTTCACCGTCGCGCAGGTGGTGCCGGTCCCGCAGCCGGAGGACACCTACGAGGGCTAGGACGAGGTCTTGTCGCAGCACTCCCGGCACGTGCCGAAGATCTCCACGGTGTGGCTGACCTCGACGAACCCGTTCTCGGCGGCGACCCGGTCGGCCCACTTCTCCACCGCCGGGCCCTCGACCTCGACCGTGCGGCCGCAGCTGCGGCACACCAGGTGGTGGTGGTGGTGGGCGGAGCAGCGGCGGTAGATGGCCTCGCCGGAGTCGGTGCGCAGCACGTCGACCTCGCCCGCGTCGGCCAGCGACTGGAGGGTGCGGTAGACCGTGGTCAGGCCGATGCCCTCGCCCCGCTTGCGGAGCTCCTCGTGCAGCTCCTGCGCGGAGCGGAACTCGCCCAGCGAGTCGAGCAGCTTGGACACGGCGGTGCGCTGCTTGGTCGAACGCAACCCGGGCACCGCGGTGGTCGGGCGTTCGCTAGTGGTCACATCTCCTCCGTCCGGGCAGTCCGGTCGGTCTCGTTGATACCACGTGGACCCTCGTCCACGTGCGTGACCGCGTCGACCACGATGTGCGCGAGGTGCTCGTCGACGAGCTGGTAGACGACCTCCCGGCCGTGCCGCTCGCCGCGCACCACACCCGCGGCCTTGAGCACCCGCAGGTGCTGGCTGATCAGCGGTTGGGCCACGCCCAGCGCCTCGACCAGCTCGTGCACGCACCGGTCCGCCTCGCGCAGCTGCAGCACGATGGCGATCCGCACCGGCGCGGCGAGCGCCCGGAGCAGCTCGCCCGCGGCGGACAGGGTGCGCGCCGGTTTGGGCGGCGCCGGTTCGGGCACGACGCGTTCAGCGGAGTGCACGTGATCGCCCCGCACCCCGACCGTCACGTCGCCTCCCACGTGGTATGGATTTTCACCACCAATACTACGGCGCTACAGCACCGAAGCGGCGATGAGCACCAGGACGCCCAGCACGACCACCCGCAGGACCCGGCCGGCGGGCGGCAGCGTGGACCAGGTCGCCGCCAGCAGCGCCGCCACGCCGAGCGCCAGCGCGCCCAGCAGCGCCGCCCCGACCACGCCCCCGAGCCACACGCCCAGCCCGAACACAGCCAGGACCAGCAGGAACACCGCCGGCGCGGGCACCCGCGACAGGGGTCCGGCGCCGGGGATCAGGGTCCGCTTCGACTCACCAGCCATCGTGGCATCCTTGCACCGTGCTGCTCGTGTGCCGCTTCACCGTCCCCGAAGCCTCCGTCACGGACTTCACCGGGCGGGTCGAGCGCGCGCTCACCCTGCTCACGGCCCAGCCGGGCTGCCGTCGCGGGCAGCTGTCCCGCTCCGCCGACGAGGCCGACCGCTTCGTGCTGACCGTCGAGTTCGACTCGGTGCCGGCCTACCGGCGGGCGATGTCGCCGTTCGAGGTGCGCGAGCACGTCGTGCCGCTGCTGTCGGAGGCCGCCGCCGACGAACCGGCCGCCTACGAGCCGCTGCTGGTCGCCGCGGACGGCGGGGTCCGGCGCGAGGTGAGCCTGGTCGCGCACGACGCGTTCACCGTGCGCCTGGGCGAAGCGGGCGGCCCCGCGGCCCCCCGGTAGCGGGGACTACCCTGGCGTCCCCGTTCCGCACCTCCCGCTGGAGAGTCCGTGGCAGCCGATCGCATCGAGACCGTCGTCAGCCTCTGCAAGCGACGCGGGTTCGTCTACCCGTGCGGCGAGATCTACGGGGGCACGCGGTCGGCTTGGGACTACGGGCCGCTGGGCGTGGAGCTCAAGGACAACATCAAGCGGCAGTGGTGGAACCAGGTCGTCCGGGGCCGCGAGGACGTCGTGGGCCTGGACTCGTCGGTGATCCTGCCGCGCGAGGTGTGGGTGGCGTCCGGGCACGTCGAGGCGTTCGTCGACCCGCTGGTCGAGTGCACCGCGTGCCACCGGCGGTTCCGGCAGGACACCCTGGTCGAGGAGCACGCCGAGCGCACCGGCGAACCCGCGGCGGACCTGTCCGGCGTGCCGTGCCCGAACTGCGGGACCGAGGGCCGCTACACCGACCCCAGGATGTTCAACGGCCTGCTCAAGACCCACCTCGGCCCGGTCGAGACCGACGAGGGCGTGCGGTACCTGCGCCCGGAGACCGCGCAGGGCATCTTCACGAACTTCCTCAACGTGCAGACCACGTCGCGCCGCAAGCCGCCGTTCGGCATCGGCCAGATCGGCAAGAGCTTCCGCAACGAGATCACGCCGGGCAACTTCATCTTCCGCACCCGCGAGTTCGAGCAGATGGAGCTGGAGTTCTTCGTCGAGCCGGGCACCGACGAGGAGTGGCACCGCTACTGGATCGACGAGCGCACCCGCTGGTACACCGACCTGGGCATCTCCAAGGAGAACCTGCGGCACCACGAGCACCCGCGGGAGAAGCTGTCGCACTACTCGAAGCGGACCGTCGACATCGAGTACCGCTTCGGGTTCGGCGGCCAGGAGTGGGGTGAGCTGGAGGGCGTCGCGAACCGCGCCGACTACGACCTGACCACCCACTCGAACCACTCGGGCGTGGACCTGTCGTACTTCGACCAGGCCACGAACTCGCGCTACCGCCCGTTCGTCATCGAGCCCGCGGCGGGCGTGGGCCGGCCGATGATGGCGTTCCTGCTCGACGCCTACGGCGAGGACGAGGCGCCCAACGCCAAGGGCGGCGTGGACAAGCGCGTCGTGCTCCGCCTGGACCGCAGGCTCGCGCCGGTGAAGGCCGCCGTGCTGCCGCTGTCGCGCAACGCCGACCTGTCGCCGAAGGCCCGGGACCTGGCCACCGCGCTGCGCCGGAACTGGAACGTCGAGTTCGACGACGCGGGCGCCATCGGCCGCCGCTACCGGCGGCAGGACGAGATCGGCACCCCGTTCTGCGTGACGGTCGACTTCGACTCCCTCACCGACCACGCGGTGACCGTGCGGGAGCGGGACACGATGTCGCAGGAGCGGGTGTCGATGGACCAGCTGGAGGGCTACCTGGCGGCCCGCCTGGTCGGCGCCTGACCGCGGTTCACCCGTCCGTGGCGGTGTTCCGTCGCGTCCCCGCGGTGGAACGCCACTACGGTCCGTTCGTTGTCAGCCACGCGCAGCGAACGGACCGTCGATGACCACGAACGCCCGTCCCGACCACCCGACGCCCCACGCGGAGGGCGGTCACGGCCAGGGCGGTCCGGAGCGGATGATCGCCCTGCCGCACGTCGCGACGCTGGGCACGGAGCACCACGTCCCGGGTGACGAGCTGCTGGCCCGGCTGGGCCCCGGCCGGGTGTTCATGATGGGCGACAACCCGGCCCTGCCCGCGATGCCCGAGCGCCCGACCCTGGCGGACTTCTTCCGCCTGCGACTGGACCCCTTCGCCGCCCGCCACATGCTGCACAGCGCCCGCCGCGCCCGCGACCTCGGGCTGGACGAGCCCGTCGTGCTGGCCTGCCTCCTGCACGACATCGCCGTGGGCGGCCTGCTGCGCAGCCAGCACGGCCACTGGGGCGCGCAGCTGGTGGCGCCCTACGTCTCCGAGGAGGTCGCCTGGGCCATCCGGCAGCACGAGGTCCTGCGCTTCTTCGCCGACCCGTCCGTCGGCTACGACTACCCGGACGCCTACGACGCGTTCTTCGGCCCGGACTACGAGCCGCCCGCGCACGTCCGCGCCGCCTACCGCGAGGCCCGCGCGCACCGCTGGTACATGAGCGCCCGCCTGGTCACGATCAACGACGTCTACACGTTCCTGGACGACGACGGCGTCGACGTCGCCGAGTTCGAGGACGTCATCGGCCGCCACTTCCGCGCGCCCGCCGAGGGCCTGGGCTTCGACGGCTCGCCGGTGGCCCACATGTGGCGCACGATGATCTGGCCCAACAACTTCCTGTGACCGGGCGCCCGGGGTCCGGGTTAGGGTCCGCGGCATGACCTGGCTGGCCGACACCCGCACCTCCTACGACACCGTGGCGGGCAGCTACGCGGACCGGCTGCGCGACGCCCTCGCCGACGCGCCCCACCAGCGGGCGGCGCTGGGGGCGTTCGCCGAGCTGGTCCACGACGCCGGCGGCGGTGCGGTCGCGGACGTGGGCTGCGGCCCCGGCCGGCTGACCGCCCACCTGCACGGCCTGGGCCTGGACGCGTTCGGCGTCGACCTGTCGCCCGCGATGGTCGGGGTGGCCCGGCGCGACCACCCCCACCTGCGGTTCGAGGTCGGCTCGATGACCGACCTCGACCTGCCCGACGCCTCGGTGACGGGCCTGCTCGCCTGGTTCTCGCTGATCCACGTGCCGGACGCCGAGGTGCCCGGCGTGCTGGCCCACTTCCACCGCGTGCTGCGCCCCGGCGGCCCGCTGCTGCTCGGCTTCCACGTCGGCGAGGGGGTCCACCTCAAGACCGAGGGCTACGGCGGGCACCCCATGCGCGTGCACCTCCACCGCCGCCGGCCGGAGCGGGTCGAGGCGTGGCTGCGCGACGCGGGGTTCGCCGTCGAGGTGCGCACGGTCCTCGACCCGGACCGGACGCACCCCGGGGCGCTCCTCTTCGCCCGCCGCCCCCGAGGCGTCGACGGGCCGGCCTGACCCGCTGTTCCCCGGCACGGCGGCGGTGTCGGTGCTCGCCGCCTTCACGGGTCGTCCACCTCCGCGAACGGGGCCCTCACACCACGTCAGGGGAGTGATGTCGCTCGCCGCGAGCGCCTCCTTCGTGGTGGCCGCCCTCCACTGGTGATGACGCTGCGTGACAATCATCCCAGTGGATGACCTGTGTCACAAACGATCGAGTGAATATTTCTGGGAGTGCACGAAAGCGGGTTCATCATTAACCGTCACGTCACCCTGTTTTGTGACACTTGATGCAGGCGAAGCTCATCAGGGGGTGTCATGGCGCGTGTCGTCGCAGCGGCGGTCGCATTGGCGCTCGTCGCCGTCTTCACCCCATCACCGTTCGATCACGCCCACGTGGTGTGGGCGATATCCACGACCCACGCGGCGGTCGGCGTGGCGGAGGAGGAACCGCCGCGCGAGAGCCGGCACGCGCCCGAGCCGCGGTCGTGGTCGACGCGGTCCGCGCCGGCCAAGAACGTGAAACCTGCTTCACATCCGCTTGTCGGACCGTCACCCCGACGGGCCGGCGCGAGATCACCCGACCCCTTCGGCGAAGGACGGACGGACCACCTCCGCGAATGGCGCGCGCCCTCCGCGTTGCAGGTGTTCCGGCACTGACGGGCACCCCACCGCCGCCGTCAGAACACCGTCAGACCACCGACGAGTGGGGAAATCAGTGGAATTCCGTCAGCTGGTCCAGCACGCCCGCACGCATTCGCTGAGGAGGCCCCCGGAAACGGGCCGCCGCCTCGCCGGCGGGCAGTCGCCGACCGCCCTGTTCATCACCTGCGCGGACTCACGCATCGTGACCGCCGACATCACCGGCGCCGAGCCGGGCAGCCTGTTCGAGCTGCGCACGGCGGGCAACGTCATCCCGTCCCACGTCACCGAACCCGCCTCCAGCGAGATCGCCACCATCGAGTTCGCGGTCGTCCAGCTGGGCGTCGCCGAGATCGTCGTGTGCGGGCACTCCCACTGCGGCGCCGTCAAGGCCCTGCACTCGGGACCGCCCGCCCTGGAGCACCTGCCCAACATGCGCCGCTGGCTCGCCTCGCACGCCCGCTTCCGGCCGGCCCCCGAGCGGTCCGCCGACACCCCGGGCACGGCGCTGCGCGCCGAGGGGCAGCAGCACGTCCTCGCCCAGCTGGCCACCCTGCGGGACTACCCGTTCGTGCGGGAGCGCGTCGAGTCCGGCGCCCTGCGGGTGCACGGCTGGTTCTACGACATCGAGTCCGGTGAGGTCTTCGCGCACCGGGCCGACCTCTTCCAGCCGCTGTAGCGGCTGCCAAGGTTCCGGAGTCATCGCGTGAGCACGTACATCGCACCGTCGTCCGCCCCACCGGGCCGGACGTCCTCCTTCTGGCCCGACGTGGGCGCGTCCCTGGTGGTGTTCCTGGTGGCGCTCCCGCTGTGCGTGGGCATCGCCGTCGCCTCCGGCGTGCCCGCGGAGCTGGGCATCATCACCGGCGTCGTCGGCGGTCTCGTCGTCGGCCTGCTCCCCGGCAGCACCATGCAGGTCAGCGGACCGGCCGCCGGGCTCACCGTGCTGGTCGCCGACGCGGTCGCCACCCACGGCCTCGGCGCCCTCGGCCTCATCGTCCTGGGCGCGGGGCTGCTCCAGGTCGCCATGGGACTGCTGCGCCTGGGCCGCTGGTTCCGCGCCATCTCGCCCGCCGTGGTGCAGGGCATGCTGGCGGGCATCGGCCTCGTGCTGGTCCTCGGCCAGCTCTACCCGTTCGCCGGGCAGGACCAGCCCGCCACCACCGGCGAGAAGTTCGCCGGCCTGCCCGGCCTGCTCGTGGCCGCGTTCACCACCCCGGCGGGGTGGAGCGGCGTGGCCGTCGGCGTGCTGACCCTGACCGTGACGGCGCTGTGGAAGCGGTCGCCGCTGCGCGCCGTGCCCGGGATGCTCGTCGCGGTCGTCGTGGCCAGCGCCGCGGCCCTGCTGCTGCCGCTGCCGCGCATCTCGGTCGGCCCGCTGACCGACGTCATCGCCCTGGTCGACTTCTCGCTGCTCGACGCGGGCGTGCTGGGCGCGGTGCTGACCTTCGCGCTCGTGGCGTCGGCGGAGAGCCTGTTCAGCGCCGCCGCCGTGGACCGCATGCACAGCGGTCCGCGCACGAAGTACGACAAGGAGCTGGTCGCGCAGGGCGTCGGCAACACCGTGTGCGGCGTCCTCGGGGCGCTGCCGATGACGGCGGTGATCGTGCGCAGCGCGGCCAACGTCGACGCGGGCGCCCGCACCCGCCTGTCCCGCGTGCTGCACGGCGCCTGGCTGCTGCTGTTCGTCGTGCTGCTGCCCGGGGTGCTGTCCTACGTGCCGCTCGCCGTGCTGGCGGCGCTGCTCGTGCAGGCCGGGTGGAAGCTGCTCGACCCGGGCCGCGTGCGGGCGCTGTTCCGCACCGACCGCGCCGAGGCGGCCGTGCTCGTCCTCACCGCGGCCACGATCGTGCTGACCGACCTGCTCACCGGCACCGTCGTCGGCCTGCTGGCGGCCGTGGTGAAGACCGCGTGGGACGTCTCCCGGCTGACCGTCGCGGTCACCGCGCACGGCGAGGACCACCACCACGTCGCGGTGCGCGGCAACGCCACGTTCCTGCGCCTGCCCAGGCTGCTGGAAACCCTGGAGGCCCTCCCGCCCACCGGCCGGGTGCGGGTGGACCTCAGCGGCGTCCGCCACCTCGACCAGGCGTGCGGCCAGGCCGTCGAGCAGTGGGCGGCGCAGCGCGAGGGCGTGGAGGTGGTCGGACCGGTGTCGGACTGACGGGGTGATCGGGTGTCGGCCCCCTGCGGGGCGGTGGGCCGCAGGGGCCCGACATCCGCGTCGGCACGTCGGCGCCGGGCCGGGCGCCGACGCCGCGACGCCGGTGCCCGGGTCCACCGCGGTGACCCCGTGTCGACACCGGCGCCGGCCCCGACCGCCCGCGCCGCGGTCGCCGAGGGGTCCGGGGCGGGTGCCTCGGACGTCCGGGGCGCGGACGCGTGCGGGGTCTCCTCGGCGCTCGACCACCGGCGCTCGACCGGCGGCGTTCCCCACCCCTCCACGGTCCGTTTCACAACCGCCTGGTGTCGAGGGGTTCCTCCTGTGCGATTCCTGAAGACTCGTCGCGCCGCACCAGGTAGGCGCCGCCGGTCGGCCGCTCGGAGACCGCCTCGACCAGCTCGGTGCCGCGGTAGACCAGACCGGCCCCGTCGTCGGTGCAGTGCGTGACCGGCAGCGTCCCGTCCGCGACGGCCGCGTGGATCGTCGGCCTGCGCATTGCCTCGCTGTCGTAGTGCACGCCGTTGCCGTAGGGCAGGAACCCGAGACCGTTGGTCACCACGCGCAGCTCCGGCCCGAACGAGTCCGTCGACCCGCCCAGGTACCAGCAGATCGACCCGGCCGACACCCCGCCGAGCACGACGCCGGCCCGCCAGGCGTCCCGCAGCACGGGCCCCAGGCCGTGCACCGCCCACACGGCGAGCAGGTTCGCCACCGAACCGCCGCCCACCCACACCACGTCGTGCCCGCGCACGAAGCCGGCGAGGTCCGCGGTCGGCGGCATGGGGAACAGGTTCAGGTGCGACACCTCGAACCCGGCCACCCGACCCGCCTCGTCCAGGCTCGCCTGGAACGCCCGCTGGTCGCCGCTCGCGGTGCCGACGTGGCACAGGCGCGGCGCGCGGCCGTGCACGCCGGCCAGGTCCACGGCGTGGTGGACGAGCTCGTTGAACTCCAGGTTGGTCCGGTGGCCGGGGCGGAGCCCGCCCGAGGTCGCGACGATCGTCGGCTGGTCTGCTGCCATGGGTGCGATCCTCCCAGCGGCGGGATGTGCGATCATCCCGGGCGTGACGTTACTGCCGAGGCTCCGCCGGCTTGTGACGCGCGCCGTGCTCGGCGCCCTCGTCATGGGCCTGCTCGTCGTGGGCGGCACCGCCTTCCGGGTCTGGCAGGTCGCCCGCGAGGACGACCGCACGCACGCCGACATGGCCGTCGTGCTCGGCGCGGCCCAGTACAACGGCGTGCCGTCCGAGGTGCTGGAAGCGCGGTTGCAGCACGCGAAGAGGCTCTTCGACCAGGGCGTCGTCGAGTACATCGCCACCACCGGCGGCAGGCAGCCCGGTGACAACTTCACCGAGGGCGAGGCCGGCCGGATCTGGCTGGAGGAGCACGACGTGCCCGGCGACCGCATCCTGGAGGTCGGCGAGGGCACCGACACCCTGGGCAGCATCCGCGCCGTGGCCGCCGCCGCCCGCGAGAAGTCGTTGAGCACGGCCGTGATCGTCAGCGACCCGTGGCACTCGCTGCGGGCGCGCACCATGGCCGAGGACGAGGGCCTGTCGGCCTGGACGTCGCCCACGCGCAGCGGGCCGAACGTGCAGACGCGTGAGACGCAGCTGTTCTACATCCGCCGCGAGACCGGCGGGCTGCTCTACTACCACCTGATGAAGGCGCCCGCCGGGGCGTTCGACGGCATCCTGCTCTGACCGCGCCGGGCGCGGCGGGTACCGGGCGCGGGTGAGCGATCGGCCCCGCCCCACCCGCTCACCTAGGCTGGGCGGATGACCGGCGGCTACAGCGACCACGACCGCGCGCGGCTGCTGGGGGAGCGGCCCAAGGGCGCCGTGCTGCCCGGCGCGCGGGCGGAGCGGCGCACGCCGTTCTCGCGCGACCGGGCGCGGGTGCTGCACTCGGCGGCGCTGCGCAGGCTGGCGGGCAAGACGCAGGTCGTCGGGCCCGGCGAGGGCGCCGAGGTGACCGGTGTGCCGCGCACGCGCCTCACGCACTCCCTCGAAGTGGCCCAGATCGGGCGCGGCATCGGGGAGGAGCTGGGCTGCGACCCCGACGTCGTCGACACCGCCGGCCTGGCGCACGACATCGGCCACCCGCCGTTCGGGCACAACGGGGAGCGCGCGCTCGACGAGCTGGCCGGGCCGTGCGGCGGGTTCGAGGGCAACGCGCAGACCCTGCGCATCCTGACCCGGCTGGAGCCGAAGACGGAAAAGGGCCTCAACCTGACCCGCGCGTGCCTCGACGCGGCCACCAAGTACCCCTGGCCCCGGCGGCCCGGCACGGCGAAGTTCGGCGCCTACGACGACGACCTGGACGTGTTCACGTGGGTCCGCGAGGGCGCGCCCGACCACCGGCGCTGCCTGGAGGCGCAGGTCATGGACTGGGCCGACGACGTCGCCTACTCGGTGCACGACGTGGAGGACGGCGTCCTCGCGCACCGCATCCGGCTGTCCGCGCTCGGCGACCCGGTGGAGCGCGCCGCCATCGCCGAGCTGGCCGCCAAGCACTTCTGCGACGAGCCGGTGGACGTCCTGGAGGCCACCGCGGCGGAGCTGCTCGCCCTGCCGGTCATCGCCGACCTCGCCGAGTACGACGGGTCGCTGCGCGCGCAGGTCGCGCTCAAGCGCCTCACCAGCGAGCTGGTCGGCCGCTTCGCCTCGGCCGCCGTCGGCGCGACCCGCGAGGCGCACGGCGACGGCCCGCTGACGCGCTACGACGCCGACCTGGTGGTGCCCCCGCGGGCGCAGGCGGAGGTCGCCCTGCTCAAGGCGGTCGCGGTGCGGTACGTGATGAGCGACCCGGACCGGCTGCGCATGCAGGTCGGGCAGCGCGAGCTGGTCGCCGAACTGGTGCACGCCCTGCTCGCCGGCGCGCCCGAGGGCCTCGACCCGGCGTTCCACCCGGCGTGGCACGCGGCGGGCGACGACGCGGCCCGGCTGCGGGTCGTGGTCGACCAGGTCGCCTCGCTCACCGACGCCCAGGCCGTCGCCTGGCACCGGGCGCTGACCACGACCCCCGCGCGCGGGGTGTGACCGGTGGCACACTCGGGGGCATGGCCGACGACCCGGACGCCGGCCCCGACGACGGTTCCGCCGGGGTGCGCGAACCACGACACCCCGAGCCCCTCGGACCGGCGAGCGGCGCGGGCGAGCGGCCCGTCCCGGACGACCCCATAGTGGTGGAGGAAACCCAGTGCCCGATCGAACGCCCCTGACGTTCGCCCTCGCCCTGCACGACGCCGTCGCACCCGACCGCACCCGCAACGCCTGCTGGTCCCCGTACTCGGTGGCCTCGGCCCTCGGCATGACCGCCGAGGCCGCGCGCGGCGCGACGGCGGCCGAGCTGGTGGCGCTGCTCGGCGAGGACGGCGCCAAGCTGCTCAAGGCCGTCGAGGTCGGCGACGACGCCGAGTTCGCCGTGGCCAACACGCTGTGGGCGTCCGACGAGCTGCCGCTGGAGGACGGCTTCCTCGCCGACCTGGCGGGGTGGCCCGGCGCGGCCGCGCGGTCGGCGCCGTTCGCGCGGGACCCGGAGGGCGCTCGGGGGGCGATCAACGCCGACGTCGCCGACACCACCCGGGGACTCGTCCCCGAGCTGCTCGGCCGCGGCTCGATCACCACCGACACGGTCGCCACCCTGGTCAACGCGCTGTACCTGAAGTGCGCGTGGAACGCGGAGTTCCCCGAGCACGACACGGCCGACCGGCCGTTCCGCGGCGCGGGCGACGTGCCGACCATGCGCCGCGAGGACTCGATGCGCTACGCCCGCGCGGCCGGCTGGGAGGCCGTGGCGCTGGCCGCGCACGGCGGCGTCGAGGCGGTCGTGCTGCTGCCCGAGGACGAGCTGGGCGCGACCGACGGCGTGCCCGGGGTGCTCGACGCCCTCGACCACGACCGGGTCGACCTGTACCTGCCGAAGATCGACGTCGGCGTCAACACCTCGCTGGCGGACGCGCTCAAGCGGGTCGGCGTGACCACCCTGTTCACCCGGGAGGCCGACCTCACCGGCCTGAGCCCCGACCCGCGCCTGTACGTGGACGACGTGGTGCACGAGGCCGTGCTGCGGGTCGACGAGAAGGGCTTCGAGGGCGCGGCGGCCACGGCGGTGACGATGCGCATGACGTCGTTCATCCCCGCCGAACCCGGCCGCGAGGTGCGCGTGGACCGGCCGTTCCTGTTCCTCGTCCGGCACGCCGGGACCGGCGTGGTGTTCTTCCTCGCCCAGGTCGTTGAGCCCCGGCGCTAGGCGGGGCCGGGGCCGAAGTCGACGTGGCCGAGCTTGTCCGGGTTCGACATGTCGTAGACGCCCGCCACCAGGCCGTCGCGCACCACGAACGCGCTGACCCGCTCGGTCACGTCGCCGGTGGCCGGGATCAGCACGCCCAGGTCCCCGTTGACCAGCACCGGGCGGCCGATCGGCAGCCCGCCGTAGCGGCGCACCAGGCCGAGCAGGAAGCGGGCCACCTTGTCCGCGCCGGACACCACGTTGACCGCGGTCCGCGCCTTGCCGCCGCCGTCGCCGACCACCGCGGCGTCCGGGTGCAGCAGCCCGACCACGGCGCCCACGTCACCCGAGGCGAGCGCCGCCAGGAACCGCTCCAGCACCTCGCGCTGCTCCTCCAGGGCGACCCGCGGCGGCGGCTCGGCGTCGGCGGCGGCCCGGCGGCCCCGCGACGCGTGCTGGCGCGCCGTGGCGGTCGTCACCCCGAGCACGCCCGCGATCTCGTCGAACGGCACGCCGAACGCGTCGTGCAGCACGAACGCCACCCGCTGCTCGGGCGTGAGCCGGTCGAGCAGCACCAGCGCCGCCATCCGCACGCCGTCGTCGCGCACCACCGCGTCCAGCGGGTCGTCCTCGCCGGAGGTCACCAGCGGTTCGGGCAGCCACTGCCCGAAGTACCGCTCGCGCCGCACCGCCGCCGACCGGAGCCGGTCCAGGCAGATCCGCCCGACGACGGTCGTCAGCCAGCCCTTCGGGTCCCGGATGCCCTCGCGCGCGCCGGGCGCGAGCCCGGACAGCCGCAGCCACGCCTCCTGCACCGCGTCCTCGGCGTCCGCGACGCTGCCGGTGAGCCGGTAGGCGACCCCGACCAGGTGCGGGCGCAGACCGGTGAAGGTGGCGACCAGGGTCTGCTCGGCTGCGGTCACGGACCCGAGTCTGCCGGCAACTAGACTCGCTCGACGTGGCAGGACGCATCCGGGAGAGCGACATCGCGTTGGTGCGTGACCGGAGCCGGATCGACGACGTCGTGGGCGACCACGTCTCGCTGCGCGGTGCCGGCTCCGGCGCGCTGAAGGGCCTGTGCCCGTTCCACGACGAGAAGTCGCCGTCGTTCAACGTGCGCCCCTCGCACGGCACGTTCCACTGCTTCGGCTGCGGCGAGGGCGGCGACGTCATCGCGTTCGTGATGAAGATCGAGCACCTCGGGTTCGTGGAGGCGGTGGAGCGGCTCGCCGACCGGGCGGGCATCCAACTGGTCTACGAGGGCGGCGGCGCGACCGTCCAGCGCGACCGGGGCACCCGCAGCAGGCTCATCGAGGCGCACCGCGCCGCCGCCGAGTTCTACGCCGAGCAGCTCGCCGGGCCCGACGCGATGCCGGCGCGGGAGTTCCTGGCGCAGCGCGGTTTCGACGAGGCCGCGGCCCGCCAGTTCGGCTGCGGGTTCGCGCCCGGCGGCTGGGACAAGCTGACCAAGCACCTCCTCGGGCGCGGCTTCGAGCTGACCGAGCTGATCAAGGCGCAGCTGACCAAGGAGGGCCGGCAGGGCCCCATCGACCGCTTCCACCGGCGGCTGCTGTGGCCGATCCGGGACATGGGCGGCGAGGTGGTCGGCTTCGGCGCGCGCCGGATCTTCGACGACGACCCGATCCAGGCCAAGTACCTCAACACCTCCGAGAGCCCGATCTACAAGAAGTCCCACGTGCTGTTCGGGCTCGACCTGGCCAAGAAGGAGATCGCCAAGCGGCGGCAGGCCGTCGTCGTCGAGGGCTACACCGACGTGATGGCCATGCACCTCGCGGGCGTGCCCACGGCCGTCGCCTCCTGCGGCACGGCGTTCGGCGCGGACCACATGAACGTGCTGCGCCGGCTGCTGATCGACGACTCGCTCAGCGGCGAGGTGATCTTCACCTTCGACGGCGACGCGGCCGGGCAGAAGGCGGCGCTCAAGGCGTTCGAGGGCGAGCAGCAGTTCTCCGCGCAGACCTACATCGCGGTCGCGCCCGACGGCATGGACCCGTGCGAGCTGCGGCAGGAGAAGGGCGACGTGGCCGTGCGCGACCTCGTGGCCCGCCGCACGCCGCTGGTCGAGTTCGCCATCAAGGCGCAGCTGCGCGACTACGACCTGGACTCGGTGGACGGCCGCGTCGAGGCGCTGAAGAAGATGGTGCCGTTCGTCGCCCAGATCAAGGACCGGGCCAAGCGCGACGGGTACGCCACGCGCCTGGCCTGGTGGGTGGGCTGGGAGGACGAGGCGTCCGTCGTGCGCCGGGTGCGGGAGACCGCCAACGGCAAGGCGCCCGCGTCGCCGACGCGGCGGGTGGCCGTGGACCCCAACCAGGGCGCGCTCGCGGTCGACGTGGCCGGCCCGCCGCGGCCGGACCCGCGCGACCCGGCGCTGCGCACCGAGCGGGAGGCGCTCAAGGCGGCGCTGCAGCTGCCGGAGATGGCCGGGCCGTACTACGACTCGCTGCCGGACGACGCGTTCACGCACCCCGCGTACCAGGCGCTGCACCGGGCTATCCGGGACGCGGGCGGCACGTCGTCGGGGCTGTCCGGGCCGACGTTCCTGGAGTCGGTGTCGCAGGCGTGCGCGCAGCAGTCCGTGCGGACCGTGCTGCGCGAGCTGTCCGTCGAGCCGCTGCAGGTCAAGGCGGACGAGTACCGGTACGTGCAGGGCGTGCTGGCCGGGGTGCAGAAGATGCTGGTGTCCCGGCAGATCGCGGAGGTCAAGTCGCGGCTGCGGCGCGTGTCGCCGATCGACGAGCCCGACGAGTACCGCCACCTCTTCGGCGACCTGATCGCCCTGGAGGAGTACCACAAGGCGCTGGGCGAACAGGCGGTGGGCGGGCTGTGAGGGAGCTGTTCCGCAGGATCTTCGGCTCGGGCGCGCCCGAGGGGTTCACCGGGGCGCTGGACGCCGACGAGAACGTGCTGGCCTCGGCCGCCGTCGGCGCGGAGTGGCTGGTCGCGACCACGCACGGGCTGTGGCTGCCCGGCCCGCGCCGCGTCGGCTGGCACCTGGTGAGCAAGGCCACGTGGACCGGGAACGCGCTGGCCGTCGTCGAGGCGGTGGAGGAGGGCGCGACGGGCGGGGCCGTGGTGCTGCGCGACCTGCCCGCGACCCGGTTCCCGCTGGAGTCGCCGGGGAAGGTCCCGCAGGTCGTGCACGAGCGCGTGACGGCGTCGATCAGGTCGCGGCACCGGCACGAGTCGCCCGGCGCGTGGTTCCTCCAGCGCAAGGTGCCCGGCCGGGACGGCGTCGTGCTCCAGGTGCGGCCGGACCCCGGCGCGGACGTGGAGGCGCTGCGGGGGATCGCGGCGTCGGTGGCGGCGAAGATCGCGTCGGCCAAACCCGTCGAGTGACCCGTACCAGTACGGGCGTACTGTCAGCGGTGTGTGGGACCCGGGCAAGTACCTCGCGTTCGCCGACCACCGGTCGAGGCCGTTCCACGAGCTGCTGGCCCGCGTCGGCGCCGAGTCGCCCCGGCGCGTGGTCGACCTGGGGTGCGGACCCGGCACCCTGACGCTCTCGCTGGCCGAGCGCTGGCCATCGGCGGTCGTGGAGGCGATCGACTCCTCGCCCGGGATGGTCGAGGCGGCGCGTGGGCGCGGCGTCGACGCGCGGGTGGCGGACGTGGCCGCGTGGGAGCCCGCCGAGGACGTCGACGTCGTGGTGAGCAACGCCGTGCTCCACTGGGTGCCCGACCACGAGGACCTGCTGCGCGCCTGGGTGCGCCGGCTGCCGCCCGGGGCGTGGCTGGCGGTGCAGGTGCCGGGCAACTTCGCCGGGCCGTCGCACGCGCTGGTGCGCGAGCTCGTCGACGAGTCGTGGCCCGCCCTCTCGGGGCTGCTGGGGCCCTCGCCGGTGCTCGACCCCGTCGGGTACGCGGAAGTGCTCTCGGAGGCCGCCGTGGACGCGTGGGAGACCACCTACGTGCAGCGGCTGGAGGGGGAGGACGCCGTGCTGGAGTGGATCGGCGGGACGGCGCTGCGGCCGGTCCGCGCCGCCCTGGACGACGCCTCGTGGGAGGAGTTCCGGGCCCGGCTCGCGCCCCGCCTGCGCGCGGCCTACCCCCGGCGGTCCGACGGCACGACGTGGTTCCCGTTCCGCCGGGTCTTCGCGGTGGCGCACGTGCGGTGAGGCGCGTGCCGCGACCACCTCGGTGTGAGGATGATCACGGCACGCGCCCCGGTCCGTCTTTCAGTTGGTGCGCGGGATCAGCTGGTGCGCGGGGTGACCGGGTCGCGCCGGTGCCCGTTGGCGTTGAAGCCCGCCGTCGTGCCCTGACCCCGACCCTGGTTTTGGCCTTGGCGACGCCCGAAACCGGTCTTCTCGCCCACCTTGGCCCGCACGATCCCGGCCGCGCCCTGGACCGCCGGGTGGTCGGCCAGCGAGCGGTAGGCGCGCGCGATCTGGTCGTAGCGCTGCCGTCCGGCGCGCGCGCCCAGTACGTAGCCCACTGCCGCGCCGAGCAGGATGCCCTTCATGCGGTGTCCTCTCCTCCCATCGTGCCTGGTCACGTCCCTTCCTACCGGTAAGGCAGGGGGGTGTGCACGAGCACTGTCCCGGATGCGCTAGAGTTGTCCGCGTCAGGCCGACGAGGCCAGGCGCACAACCGAACATTCCCCCATAGCTCAACGGCAGAGCATTCGACTGTTAATCGAAGGGTTACTGGTTCGAATCCAGTTGGGGGAGCGCGATGGCAGCCCCAGGTCCTTCGACCTGGGGTTTTGTCGTTGTCATGGGGCGGGGGTACCCGCGGGTCACCCGTTTGTCACCCGCACGGGGCGACTTTCTTCCGGCAGGCTGTCCGGCATGGCCGACCGCTTCGCCCTGCGCCGCCGCATCACCTCCCTGGACCCCGAGACCGACCACGTGGAGATCCTGCGCCTCTCCACCGGTCACGAGTTCCCGTGGGACTACGTGCGCGCGCTGGAGTTCGCCCTCTTCCGCACCTACTGCGTGCCGTCCATCTCGGCGCTGCTGGCGAAGACGGGCGAGTTCGAACGGCGCCCCCAGCGGCGCTACGACGACACCGCCCTGCTCATGGGCGAGCTCGTGGAGCACGGCTACGACTCGCCGCGGGGCCGCGAGGCGCTGCGCGTCGTCAACCGCCTGCACGGCCGCTACGACATCTCGAACGACGACATGCGGTACGTGCTGTCCACGTTCGTCTACGACCCGGTCGACTGGATCGACCGCTTCGGGTGGCGGCCGTTGACCGACCACGAGCGCCTGGCCGCGTTCCACTTCTACCGCGCCGTGGGCGCCCGGATGGGCATCAGGGACGTCCCGGACACCTACGGGGCGTTCCGGGCCTTCAAGCGGGCGTACGAGGCCGAGCACTTCGCGTACAGCGACACGAACCGCCGCATCGGCCGGTACACCCTCGACCTGTTCTGCTCCTGGTACCCGCTGCCGAGGGCGGTCACGGCCAAGGCCGTCCTGGCGATGCTCGACAAGCCCATGCTCGACGCCTTCGGCTTCCCCCGCCCACCCGCCTGGCTCACCACCGCGGGCCACGCGGCGCTGAAGCTGCGGGCCCGTGCCCTGCTCCTGGCGCCCCCGCGCAAGCGCCCCCTCCTGACCGACCGCCCGAACCGCTCGTACCCGGACTACCCCACCGGCTACCGCCCGTCCGACCTCGGGGCCCCGTAGCCGAGCGCACAGCTTGGTCACGGCCTGCCGGGTTGTCGAGACGCGGCGATCCGTGATCTGTACCCTCCAGAACCGCACGTCAGGGGGCGGTAGCTCAGCCGGTCAGAGCAGCGGACTCATAATCCGTCAGGTCGTGGGTTCGAACCCCACCCGCCCCACCGCCTGACCAGCTCAAACCCGGTCCCAAGATCGGCTGAAGATCATTTGTCCATGACTCCTGTGAGCGTGCGGTCATGGCCACCGGCGACAGCACCGGGGAGCGCCGCCGGAGAGGAAACGTCCGGCAGTGCGGCAACTCGCTCCAGGTCCGCCGCCGTAGCCGTCGACCTCCTTCCGTGACGAGGCCATGAGCGAAAAGATCGATTACGTGCGCGAGGTCGCCGAGGCGGTGCTCCCGGAACACTCGATCGCGACCTGCCGGTCGAGTGTGCGCAGGCC
>NZ_JBPKJK010000136.1:0-25052 GCF_051756985.1 Saccharothrix sabaoui | reverse complement strand
CGGTCCCGGCACCGGCGCTGCACGGGCACGGCGGGCGACCGGCGCGCTGCCCCCGCTGACCGCCACCGGCGGACCGGCGGAGCGGTGGAGCGGGGCGCGCCGCCGCGCTACAGCGTGATCGTCCGGCGGACGGGCAGGTCCCGGGACGAGGTGCCCGCCGACAGGGTGTAGAGCCCCGGCGTCAGGACCCAGGCGTCGGTGGCGGGGTTCCACACCGACAGCGCCCGCTCGGGTACCGCGATGGCGACCCGCGTCCGCTGGCCCGGCGTGAGGTGGACCTTGCGGAAGCCGACGAGCCGGCGCACCTCGGCCTTGGCGGAGGGGGGCAGGGCCGCGTAGAGCTGGACGGTCTGCCAGCCGGCGCGGGTGCCGGTGTTGGTCAGGGTCACGCCGGTGGTCAGCGTGCCGCCGCCGTAGGACGCCGTCAGGTCGCCCAGGGTGAACGTGGTGTAGGACAGGCCGTGGCCGAACGGGAACAGCGGTTCCTGTCCCGCCTTGTCGTAGTGGCGGTAGCCGACGTGGACGCCCTCGTCGAAGCGCACCACCTTGTCCACGCCGGGGTAGGTGGCCGGGGTGGTCGCCGGTCCCTGCGCCTCGGACGCGGGGAAGGTGACCGGCAGGCGGCCGGCGGGGTCGGCGTCGCCGAAGAGCACGGCGGCCAGGGCGGTGCCCGTGCCGCGCCCGCCGTACCAGGTCTGCACGACGGCGCGCACCGAGCCCAGCCACGGCATCGCGACCGGGCCGTCGGTGTTGAGCACCACCACCGTGTCGGGGTTGGCCGCGGCCACGGCGGCGATCAGCGCGTCCTGGTCGCCGGGCAGGGACAGGGTGTCGTGGTCCATGTCCTCGCCGGCGACGCGGTTGACCACGACGACGGCCGCGTCCGCGCCCCGGGCCGCGGTGACGGCGGCGGGGATGAGCGAGGTCGGCTGCCAGCCGAGCGCGAGGGCGCTCTGGCCGGGTTCGGCGGTGGCGTTGGTGTACTCGACGGTGACGTCGACCCGGCGTCCGGCGGTGAGCTGGGCGGTGCCCTGGAGGGGGTAGTCGAACGGGCCGAGGAAGAAGCGGCGCATGTGCCGGGTGCCGGAGACGACCGTCCTGCCGTCGATCACCAGCTCGGCGGTGCCGGAGGTGAGCAGGGAGAAGCGGTGCAGGCCGGTGGTGGTGGGGGTCAGGGTGCCGGTCCACCGGGCGGACCACACCGCCGGCAGGCCGGTGACGGGCGCTTGGTCGAAGTCGAGGGTCGGTGCGGTCAGCGTGGCGACCGGCGTGCCGGTGGGGGTGGCCCCGGCGTAGAAGGTGCCGGTCAGGCCGCCCGGGAGGGCGGCGGCGGGCACGACGGGCAGCGGCACGTCACCCAGGGTGCCGGGCGAGGTGGTGACGGTGACGGCGCTCCCGGCGCGGGCGCGGATGGCCTGGAGCGGGGTGGTCCACGTGCCGGGGTCGACGTAGGTGGAGCCGGACACGCCGGTGATGACGCCGGTGTCGGCGACGCCGATGACGGCCAGGGACCTCACCGCCCGCGCCAGCGGCAGCACCCCCCGGTTGGCCAGCAGCACCGTGGAGTGCACGGCGAGGTCGTGGGCCAGCGCCTGGTGGGCGGGCGTGGTGACGACCGGCGCGGGAGCCGGTAGCGGGGTGTCGAACAGGCCGGCGGCGACCATGGCGGACAGGATGCGGCGCGCGGCGTCGTCGATGCGCGCCGCGGGGACGCCGCGGGCCAGCTCGTCGGCGGTGACCCGGACGCCGCCGGGGCCGAGCCCGGCGAGGTCCATGCCGGCCCTGGCGGCGGCGACCTGGTCGTCGCCTGCCCAGAAGTCCGGCACGGTGTAGCCCTGCAAGCCGATGAGGCGCTTGAGGTCGTCGAACAGCACCGGGTCCTGGGTGGCGTAGGTGCCGTTGACCTTCGGGTAGGCGATCATGACCGAGGTGAGCGGGACGGCTTCGACCGCGGCCCGGAACGGGGCGTAGTAGACCTCGTGCAGGGCGCGTTCGGAGACCTTGACGTCCACGGCGAACCGGTCGAGCTCCTGGGTGTAGGCGGCGAAGTGCTTGAGGGTGGCGAGCACCCCGCCCCGGTGCAGGGCGGTCGTCGCGGCGGCGGCCAGCGCGCCGGCCAGGGTCGGGTCCTCGCCGAAGCCCTCGGACTGGCGGCCGAAGTGCCGGCTGCGGGTGATGTCGGCGGTGGGCGCGAGCAGGTTGTTGAAGCCCTTGCCCCGGCCCTCGGCGGCGACGGCCGAGGCCATCCGGCCGACGAGGGCGGGGTCGAAGGTGGCGGCCTGGGCCAGCGGGACGGGGAACGCGGTGACGCCGGTCTCGCCGCGCAGGCCGGCGGAGGCGTCGGCCATGCTCAGCGCCGGGATGCCGAGCCCGGCCAGGGCGGCGAAGTCGCAGCGGACCAGGGCGATCTTCTGGGCCTGGCCCATGCGGGCCAACAGCTGCTCGACCCGGGGGTCGGCCGCGGCGGCGCGGTGACCGTGCCCGGCGGGCGCGGTGGTGGACGTGCCGGTGGCGGCGGTGGACGTGCCGGGGGTGGACGTGACGGCGGTGGCGAGGGCGGTCAGGGCGGTGGCTGAGATGAAGCTTCGACGGTCCATGTCAACCTTTCAGGGGAGGGTGACCTACTTGGCGGCGTAGACCTCGTCCAGGGCGGCGAGGACGTCGTCGACGGAGACGTCGCCGGAGAACAGCTTCTGGACCTGGGTGAAGTGCTCCTGCTGGACCTTGGGCGTGGGCCAGTACTGGTCCATGAACGCCACGGTCGTGCCGTTGCGCAGGTGCTGGTCGAGCAGGGTCAGCGCGGGGTCGGCCTTGAACGAGGCGTTGGGGATCGCCGGCAGGGTGCCGCCCTTCTCGTTGTAGAGGTTCTGCCCCTTCTCCGAGCCGAGGAAGTCGACGAACTCCTTCGCCAGGTCGGCCTTGGCGCTCTTCGCGTTGACGCCGTAGGCGGCGGAGACGGCGCCGGGCATGCGGGTCTTGGCGGGGTCGTCGCCGGCGGGCAGCGGGAACATGCGGATGTCGGCGTCGCCGGCTTCCGCGCGCACCGACGACAGGCTGCTCGCGACCTGCACCACGCCGACCGCCCTGCCCTGGGCGACGTCCTTGATCGAGGTCTCGTAGCTGGTGCCCAGCGGCTTGTCGCTGAAGCAGCCGCGCTCGTCCATCTCCAGGTACTTCTCCAGCGCGGTCTTCCAGCCGGAGCCGGCGAACTTCTCCTCGCCCGCCGCCATGTCCTGCCCGAACTCGGGGTTGTCGGCGTAGGCGGTGGTGGCGACGAGGGCGTAGGTGACGAGCTGGGTGACCCACGGCGTCTGGATGCCCAGCGCCAGCAGCACCTTGCCGTTGTCGCGGGCCTTGCCGCACAGCGCGAGCAGCTCGTCCCAGGTCGTCGGCTCCCGACCGCCGATGGCGGTCATGGCCTCCTGGGTGTAGACGACGCCGATGCCGCTGTAGTTGGCGGGCACGACGTAGGTCCTGCCGTCGACCTGGGTGACCGGCTTGGACGCCGCGGGCACGGACGCGGCGAACGGCCGGTCGCTGAGGTCGGCGAGGTAGCCGGCGGGCTGGAGGACCCGGAGCGCGCCGGGGTTGCCGTTGCCGGGCCAGACGGTGAACACGTCCGGGCCGGTGCCCGAGGACAGCTGGGTGCGCAGGGTGCTCTGCAACTGGTCGGTGTCGGCGTAGGTCACGGTGACCTCGGTGCCGGGGTTCTCCCGCTCGAACGCCTCCACGACGGCGTCGACCGAGGCGCGGTCGGTGGCGTTGGCGGCGACCTTGAGGGCGTTGCCGCCGGAGCCGGACGAGCCGGAGCCGCAGGCGGACAGCAGCAGGGCGGTGACGGCGACCGCGAGGGCGCGTCGGGAAGAGGACATCGTTGTGCTCCGGGTGTGGTGTGGTGTGGGGGTGCGGGTCAGCCCTTCAGGCCGCCGGCGAACCCCTGGATGACGCGCTTCTGCATGGCGAAGTAGACGAGCAGCACCGGCGCGGTGCCGATGACGAGCCCGGCGAAGACCAACGGCCACCGGGACACGTACTGGCCGACGAACCCGAACAGGGCGACCGGCACGGTCTGCCGCTCGGTGCCGCTGAGGTACAGCAGCGGGGTGAGGAAGTCGTTCCACACGAAGATGGCGTTGAGGATGACGACGGTGCCGGTGACGGGTCGCATCAGCGGCAGCACGACGGAGAAGAACGCCCGCAGCGGGCCCGCGCCGTCGATCAGCGCGGCCTCCTCGTAGGCGGGGTCCAGGGCGCGCAGGAAACCGGTGTAGAGGAAGACCGAGAACGGCACCTGGAGGCCGGTGTAGAACACGACCAGGGCGAGCGGTTCGCCGAGCAGGCCGAGGTCGCGCATGGTCTGGTACAGCGGGATCAGGGCGAGCTGGAACGGCAGCAGCAGGCCGAGCATGAACAGCAGGAACGCCGCCCTGGACCACGCCCGCGTGCTGCGGGCGAGGGGGTGGGCCGCCATCGCCGAGAGCAGCACCACGAGGACCACGCTGCACACCGTGATCAGGGTGCTGGTCAGCAGGGCGGTGCCCAGGTCCGCCTGCCGCCAGGCGTCGCCGTAGTTGGCCAGGGTGGGCGACGACAGCGCGATCGGCGAGGACTGGTCGCCGGGCCGGCGCAGCGAGAGCGACAGCAGCACGTAGACGGGGAAGGCGAACACCAGCGCGGTGGCGACCATGACGGCCTCCAACCCCGCGGTGCGCCAGGTGTAGCGGTTCACGCCGCGCCCCCCTGCCTGCTCAGGCCCCGGTACTGCACCGCGCTGATCACCGCGACCAGGACGGTGAGCACGAGCGCGATGGCGATGCTGTAGGCGAAGTCGTTGAACTGGAACGCCTGCCGGTAGATGACCGTGGACAGGGTGTCGGTCGCGCCGCCCGGCCCGCCCTGGGTCATCACCCACACCTGGTCGAACAGCTTCAGGCCGCCGATGACCGACAGCATGAGGTTGATGGTCGTGGCGGGCGCGAGCATGGGCCTGGTGACGTGCCAGAACCGGCTGACCGCGCCGGCGCCGTCCAGCGACGCCGCCTCGTTGACCTCCTGCGGGATGGACTGCAGCCCGGCCAGGAAGATCACCATGGAGTAGCCGGCGAACTGCCAGATCACCACGGCGACCACCGACCACAGCGCCAGGTCGGTGTCGCCCAGCCAGTCCTGCTGCCAGGAGCCCAGCCCGACGGCGCCGAGCAGGGCGTTGATCGCCCCTTCCGGCGCGTACAGGTACTTCCACAGGTACGCGGTGACCACCGGGGTGATCACGGCCGGGGCGAAGAAGAACACCCGCAGCACGGTGCGGCTCTTGATGCGCGCGTTGACGCCCAGCGCCAGCAGCAGGCCGATCGCGTTCTGCACCACCGTGATGGCCGACGCCGCGAGGAGCGTGGTGAGCAGCGCCGAGCGCGCCGTCCCGTCCTCCAGCAGGGCGCGGAAGTTGTCGAGGCCGACGAACTCCGGCGCCGGGCTGATGCCGTCCCAGTCGGTGAAGGCGTACCCGGCGCCCTGCGCGCTGGGCACCAGCACGGCGAAGGCGAAGAACGCCAGGCCGGGCGCGAGGAACCACCAGGGGGCCGACCGGGAGCGCCGGCGCGGTCTGAGCGCTGTTGCCATGACGGGAGTTCCGTTCTCGCCCCGGGACACCGGGGGTGGGGATTGAAACGTTTTACAGGAGTGGCCGAACCGTAGGTGACACCGCGCACGTCGGTCAAGGGGTGCTTCCCAAACGATGACTTGAAGCGTTACACATAGCAGCGGAACATCCGGTTCGACGTCCCGGGAGACGCCACGTGCACCAGCAGAACCACGACGCCCCCGCGCGGGTGACCGCGCCGACCGCGGAGCACCACCGCGAGGCCCTGGGCATCGGCGAACCGGCACCGCGCCTGTCGTGGACGGTGGACGACCCGGCCGGCGGGTGGGCGCAGGCCGCCTACGAGGTGGAGGTGTCCCGGGTCGGGGCGCCCGGCACCGGCGCGGGAGGAGCGGTCAGCCGCCACCGGGTCGAGTCGGGCGAGTCGCGCCTGGTGCCGTGGCCGGCCGAACCGCTGGGGTCGCGGGACCGGCGGGTGGTGCGGGTGCGCGCCCGGGGCCGCGACGGGCGGGTGACGCCGTGGAGCGCGCCCTCGGCGGTGGAGGCGGGCCTGCTGCGCCCGGGGGACTGGACCGCGCGCGTGGTCTCCCCCGCCGTCGAAGCCGACCGGCCGCCGCTGCTGCGCGCGGAGTTCACCGTGGGCGGACCGGTGGCGCACGCCCGCGCCTACACCACCGCGCACGGCGTGCACGAGCTGCGCCTCAACGGCGCGCCGGTGGGCGACGACGTGCTGGCGCCGGGGTGGACCAGCTACCGCGAACGGTTGCGCTACCGCACCCACGACATCACCGGGCTGCTGCGCCCCGGCCGCAACGCGGTCGGCGTGGCGCTGGCGGACGGCTGGTACCGGGGCAGGCTGGGCTTCAACGGCGGCACGCGCGCCGTCTACGGCGACCGCGTCGGCGCGCTGGCGCAGCTGGAGATCACGTACGCCGACGGCACGCGGCAGGTCGTGGGCACCGACGGCTCGTGGCGCGCGGGCACGGGCGGGCTGGTGTCCGCCGGCCTGTACGAGGGCGAGCACTTCGACGCCCGCCTGGAACCGGTGGGCTGGGACGCGCCGGGGTTCGACGACTCGGCGTGGGGACCGGTGGAGGCGGTCGAGCGCGACCCGGCCACGCTGGTGGCCCCGACCGGGCCGCCGGTGCGGCGCACGCGGCTGCTGGCCCCGGTGTCCGTCACGCCCAAGGGCGACGGCCGGTTCCTGCTGGACTTCGGGCAGAACCTGGTGGGGCGGCTGCGCGTCCGGGTCACCGGCGGGGCCGGGCGGGAGATCACCCTGCGGCACGCCGAGGTGCTGGAGGACGGCGAGCTGTGCGTGCGCCCGCTGCGCGGCGCGGTGTCGGTCGACCGGTACGCGCCGCGCGGCGACGGCGCGGAGGAGTGGGAACCGCGGTTCACCTTCCACGGCTTCCGCTACGCGGAGGTCTCCGGCTGGCCCGGTGACCTGGTCCCGGCGGACGTGACGGCGGTGGTGTGCCACACCGACATGCGCCGCACCGGCTGGTTCGCCTGCTCCGACCCGGCGCTGGAGCGGCTGCACGAGAACGTGGTGTGGAGCATGAGGGGCAACTTCCTCGACATCCCCACCGACTGCCCGCAGCGCGACGAGCGCCTGGGCTGGACCGGTGACATCCAGGTCTTCGCGCCCACCGCCGCGTTCCTGCACGACTGCGCCGGCCTGCTCACCTCGTGGCTGGCCGACCTGGCCGCCGACCAGCTCCCGGACGGCACGGTGCCGTTCTTCGTCCCCGCGATCCCCACCCTGCCCGAGGGCGAGTGGTACCCGGCCTGGCCGGGCGCGGTGTGGGGCGACGCCGCCGTGCTCACCCCGTGGGTGCTGCACGAGCGGTTCGGCGACCGCGGCGTGCTGCGCGCCGCGTACCCGGCCGCCCGCGCCTGGGTGGACCTGGTGGCGTCGCTGCTGGACGAGGACGGCGTGTGGCGCCGGGGCCGCCAGCTGGGCGACTGGCTGGACCCGGCCGCGCCGCCGGAGGACCCGTGGGCCGCGCGCACCGACCCGCACCTGGTGGCCACGGCGTACGCGGCGCTGTCCGCGCGGACCCTCGCCGACACCGCGCGCGTGCTGGGCGAGACCGCCGACGAGACCCGCTACCGGGCGCTGCACGACCGGGTGCGGGCCGGGTTCGCCCGCGCCTACCTGCGGCCCGACGCGCCCGGCACGCCCACCGGCCTCGCGCTCGCGCTGCGCTTCGACCTCGTGCCCGACGACCGGCGCGACCGGGTGGGCCGGCGGTTGGCCGAGCTGGTCCGCGCCGACGGCCACCGCGTCGGCACCGGCTTCGCGGGCACCCCGGTGGTCCTCGACGCGCTGGCCGGCTCCGGTCACCTCGACGACGCCTACCTGCTGCTGCTCCAGCGCGAGTGCCCCTCCTGGCTGTACGCGGTCGGCCTGGGCGCGACGACGGTCTGGGAGCGCTGGGACTCGATGCTGCCCGACGGCACGGTCAACCCCGGCGAGATGACCTCGTTCAACCACTACGCCCTGGGCTCGGTGGCCGACTGGCTGCACCGCACCGTCGCGGGCCTGTCCCCCGCCGCGCCCGGCTACCGCCGCATCCGCGTCGCGCCCCGTCCCGGCGGGGGCCTGACCGCCGCCTCCGCCGAGCACGACACCCCGTACGGCCGGGCGCGGGTGTCGTGGCGGCGGGAGGGGGCGGAGCTGACCGTGGAGGTCGTCGTCCCGGCGAACACCACGGCCGTCCTCGACCTCGACGGCCGGGAGCCGCTGCACGTCGGGCCCGGCGCGCACCGCGTCACCGCGCCGTGCCGGCCCGCTCACGAGGACCCCGGCCCGGGTACGATCCCGGTTCGCACAACCGCGGTGGAGGTCTGACGGTGTCGACGGTGGGCATCAAGCAGGTGGCCGCGACCGCCGGGGTCTCCACGGCCACCGTCTCCAACGTCCTCAACCGCCCCGACCGGGTCGCCCCGGTCACCCGCGCCCGGGTCCTGGCGGTCATCGAGCAGCTGGGCTACCTGCCCAACGCCGCCGCCCGCACCATGGTCAGCGGGCGCACCAAGGCCGTGGGGCTGGTCGTGTTCGACGTGCGCAACCCGTTCCTCACGGACGTGGCGCGCGGCTGCGAGGACACCATGCTGGAGTTCGACAACGCCGTCATGCTGTGCAACAGCGACGTCTCCCCGGACAAGGAGCGCCGCTACCTCGACCTGATCACCGAGCAGCGGATGCAGGGCGTGCTGATCAACCCGGTGGACCCCACCCCGGCCTGGGTCGCCGGGCTGCGCGAGCGCGGGCTGCGCGTGGTGCTGCTGGACAACGTCGCCGACCTGCCCGACGTGTGCTGCGTCGCCGTCGACGACGTGGCGGGCGCCGAGCAGGCCGTCACCCACCTGCTCGGGCGGGGCCACCGGGACGTCGCCTTCGTCACCGGGCCGATGACCATGCGGCAGTCCGTCGACCGCCGGGCGGGCTCCCTGCGCGCGCTGGAGCGGGCCGGCCGGTCCCCCGACGACCTGCGCACCGTCGAGGTGCGCGCGTTCACCGTCGAGCAGGGCCGCCGCGCCGCGGAGCGGCTGCTGGCCGGGACCGACCGCCCCACCGCGGTGTTCTGCGCCAACGACCTGCTCGCCCTGGGCGTCATGCAGGTCGCCCTGCGCGGCGGCCTGACCGTCCCCGACGACCTCGCCCTGGTCGGCTACGACGACATAGACGCCGCCGAGACCGCCGCCGTGCCGCTGACCTCCGTCCACGTGGACGGCTACGAGCTGGGCCAGGCCGCCGCGCGGCTGCTCGCCGACGAGATCGACCTGGGCCCCGAGCACGTGCACCGGCGCCGGGTGTTCGAGCCGAAGCTGGTGGAGCGCGCGTCGTCGTAACGCGGTCACGGCCTCGTCCGCGGGCGGCGGCGGGCGGGCGGCAGGGGCGTCGCCGCCGTCCCCGCCACGACCGTGCCGGCCAGCGCGCCGATGCCCTCGACGGTGAGGGTGACGACGTTGCCGGGCCGCAGCGGCGGCCGGTCCGACCCCCGGCCCCACAGCTCGGCCAGGCAGCCGCCGTTGCCGCAGGTCCCGGAGCCCAGCACGTCGCCGGGCCGCACGAGGGTGCCGCGCGAGGCGTAGGCGGTCATCTCCTCGAACGTCCAGCTCATGTTGGACAGCAGGTCGGAGCCGACGACCTCGCCGTCGACCTCGGCGGTCAGCGCGAGCCGGAGCAGGCCGTCGGTGTCGCGGAACGGCTCCAGCTCGTCGGGGGTGACCAGCCACGGGCCGAGCGTGGTGGCGGTGTCCTTGCCCTTGCACGGCCCCAGGCCCACCGCCATCTCGGCGTGCTGGAGGTCGCGGGCGGACCAGTCGTTGAGGATCGTGTAGCCGGCGATGTGGTCGCGCGCCGCCTCGGGGGTGAGGTCGCGGCCCTCGCGGCCGACGACGGCGGCGACCTCCAGCTCGAAGTCGAACCGGGCGCACCCCGGCGGGACGGGCACGTCGTCGTGCGGGCCGAGGACGGCGTGCGGGTTGGTGAAGTAGAACGTCGGCGCGGCGTACCACCGCTCCGGCACGCCCGCGCCCGCCCGCATACCCTCCACGTGCTCCTCGAACGCGACGAAGTCGCGCACCGAGGGCGGTCGGAGCGGCGCGAGCAGCCGCACCGCCGAGACGTGCGGTCCGGGCGGCCCCTCCAGGGCGGCGGCCCCGACGGCGGGCAGCTCGCCCAGGACGTCGACCAGGGACGCCGCGTCGAGCGGGTGCAGCAGGTCGGCGTCGTCGAGCACGCCGACCTGCTCGCGCCCCTCGTGCCGGTAGGTCGCGAACCTCATGCCGTCACACCGGCGGGGCGACGAAGCAGCCGCGGTCGGGGTCGTTGAACGACTCCTTGGCGACCAGCTCGTTCATCGGGTTGGCGGTGCCCCACTGGTCGCTGACCTCGGGGCGGGACAGGTCGTACACCTGGGGGTGCCAGCTGTCCTCGTCGAGCTGCTCCAGCTCGGTGGTGTACTCGACGGTGTTGCCGTGCGGGTCGAAGAAGTAGGAGAACGTGTTGTCGCCCGCCAGGTGCCTGCCGGGTCCCCAGATCTTGCGCACGCCCGCGCGCAGCAGCCGCCCGGTGCCGCGCATGTACTCGTCCACGCCGCGCAGCTCGAAGGAGATGTGGTGCAGCGAGGTGTGCGGGCCCTTGGCGACGGCGAGGCTGTGGTGCTGCGGGTTGATCCGCATGAAGTGCATCAGCTCGCCCACGTGCGGGGAGCTGAGGGTGTCCGACAGCGCGAACGACAGGTGCCGCTCGTACCAGGCGCGGGTGGCGCCGAGGTCGGGCGAGTTGAGCACCACGTGCGAGAGCCGGACCGGGATGGACTCCTTCTCCTCGACGCGGCGGTGCCGGCGGACCTCCACGTCGGCGGAGACCTCGACCGTGCGGCCGTCGACGTCGAAGAACCGGAAGCCGTAGCCGCCGCCGAGCGTGCCGAGCCGGTCGGGCGTGCTGATGAGCCGCACGTCGGCGGCGATGAGCCGCTCGGCGAGCGCGTCCACGTCGGCGGGGGTGGCCGCGCCGAACGCGATGAGGTCGAGGCGCTTCTCCTCGGCCTTGCGCAGGCGCACCACGTACTGCTCGGGCGAGCCCTCGGCGGCCAGGAAGCTCAGGCCCGAGTCGTTCGCGACCTCGGTCAGGCCCCACACGCCGGCGTAGAACTCGCGCTGCTTGTCGTAGTCGGGCACGGCGAGGTCGACGTGCCGCAGGTGGGTGAGCAATCGCCTGGTCACCGGGTCTCCTCCAGGTTGATCAGGGCGGCGGCGTTGCCGCCTCGGACGGCGTGGAAGTCGGGTTCGGGCAGGTCGGCGGCGCGCAGGGCGGCCACCGGGTCGTCGGCGCCCATGTCGAACGGGAAGTCGGAGCCGAGCAGCACCCGGTCCGCGCCGGCGACGCGGACCAGCTCGCGCAGCACGCCCCCGTCGTGGACCAGCGAGTCGAACCACAGGCGCCGCAGGTAGTGGCTCGGCGGGTGGGCGCAGCCGTGCGCGTCGGGGCGCACCCGCCAGGCGTGGTCGGCGCGGCCCAGGTGGGTGGGCAGGTAGCCGCCGCCGTGCGCGGCGACGACCCTGAGGCCGGGGTGGCGGTCCAGCACGCCGGAGAACACCAGGTGCGACAGCGCCACCGCGTTCTCGACGGGCTGGCCGACGCTGTTGGACAGGTACCAGCGGTCCAACCGCTCGTCGAGCGTGCAGCCGAAGGGGTGCAGGAACACCACCGCGCCGGTCTCGGCGGCCAGCTCCCAGAACGGCTCGTAGGCCGGGTCGGACAGCTCGCGGCCCGGGGCGTGGCTGCCGATCTGCACGCCCGCCAGCCCCTCGCCCAGCGCGTGGTCGAGCGCCCGCACGGCCAGGTCGGGGTGTTGCAACGGCACCAGGCCCAGGCCGCGCAGCCGGTCGGGGGCGTGCGCGCAGTGCTTCGCGGTGGCGGTGTTGGCCGTCTCGTACACCGCGCGGGCGACCTCGCGGTCGGCCCAGTAGTGGTAGTGCGAGGGCGACGGGCTGACCAGCTGCACGTCCACGCCGGCGATGTCCATCGCGGCCAGCCGGTGCACCACGTCGGTCAGCAGCCGCAGCCGGTCGCGGACCATCGCGCCGCTGACCGCCAGCGCGTCCGGCCCGTTGCGGCGGGCGTCCAGCTCGCGGGCCCCGGCGCGGCCGGGCGCGTCGGCGACGAGCAGGTCCACCTCGGGGAGCAGGACGTGCGCGTGCACGTCCACGGTCGGCGCGGACGCAGGCGCGGTCACGGCGGGTGCTGCGGGCGTTGCGGGTGCTGCGGGCGTTGCGGGCGCGGTGGGCGTTGCGGGCGCGGTCACGGCTTCGCCGCCAGGACACCCGCGGTGCGGCCCATCAGGCCGGGCACGTCGGCGTCGCGCACCCCGTCGAGCAGCCACCGACCGAGCTGCACCGAGGCGTCCACGACCGTGCGCACGCGCGGGTACCGGCGGTCGCGGTAGGCGGTGAGCACGGCGTCGTCCCAGGTGTCGTGCGCGGACAGCAGCTCGGTCAGGACGAGCGCGTCCTCCAGCGACATGGCCGCGCCCTGGGCCAGCGTGGGCGGGCAGGCGTGCGCGGCGTCGCCGACCAGCACGACCCGTCCCCGGTGCCACGGCCCGTCGACGAGCAGCCGGTCGAACCACGTGTAGTTGACCACCGCCGGGTCGGTCAGCGCGGCCCGGATCTCCGGCCACGGTCCGCCGTAGCCCTCGGCCAGCCGGCGCATCTCCTCGGCGTGGGCGCCCGGGGCGACGGCGTCGCGGTCGCGGTTGCGCTCGACGAGGTAGGCGTAGGCGGTGTCCGGCCCGGTCGGGCAGCAGCCGGCGATGAAGCACGACCCGCCGTAGATCATCCGCGTGTGCTCCAGGCCGGTCGGGCGCGGCACGGGGGCGCGCCAGATGGCCATGCCGGTCGGCACGGGCACCTCCTCGACGCCGATCAGCCGGCGCGTGGCCGAGTTGAGGCCGTCCGCGCCGACGACCAGGTCGTAGCGCCCGGTCGTGCCGTCGGAGAAGGCGACGTCCCCGCTGCCGGGGTCGAGCGCGGTGGCGGTGACGCCCAGCCGCACCGACGCGCCCGAGGCGCGCACGGCGTCGATCAGGATGCGCTGGAGCACCGGCCGCCGCATCCCCACGGTGGCGGGCAGGTCGTCGCCGCCGAGGCGACCGCCGCGCTGCACGGCGAGCACCGCGCCGTCCGGGGCGAGGAGGCCGAGCTCGTCGAACGGGAACCCCTCGCGCAGCACGGCGTCGAGCACGCCGACCTCGCGCAGGACGCGCAGGGCGTTGCCCTGGACGGTGATGCCGGAGCCGGCCGTGGCGTTCCAGTCCTCTTCGGACTCCACGAGGTCCACCGCGTGCCCGGCGCGGCGCAGCAGGACGGTCAGGGCGTTGCCGGCGGTGCCACCGCCGAGGACGAGCACGGTGCGGGTCATGGCGACTCCTCGCTACTTGACGGCGACGGGGTTGACCGGTGAGCCGACGGCCCCGGTGATGGGCAGCGGCGCGGCGGTCAGCCAGAACTCGTGCACGCCGTCGGCGGCGCAGTCCTCGGCCAGCGCCTCCAGGTCCCACATCTCGCCCACCAGCAGCCCGATGTGCGGGATGACGACCTGGTGCAGCGGTTGGAAGGCGTGGTCGAACTCGTTGGGCCGCACCTCGAAGCCCCACGTGTCGGTGGCGACCGCGGCGATCTCGGTGCGGTGCAGCCACGACGCGGTGGTGAACGACAGGCCGGGCGCGGGCCCGCCCGCGTAGTCGCCCCACCCGTCGCGCTTGGCGCGGGCCAGCCGCCCGGTGCGCACGCACACGATGTCGCCCCGGCCGACCCGCACGCCGTGGGCGCGGGCGGTCTCGGTGAGGTGGTGCTCGGTGATGGCGAAGCCGTCGGGCAGTTCGCCACCACCGACGACCCGGCCGACGTCGAGCAGCACGGCGCGGCCGGCGACGTGCGCGGCCATGTGCTCGATGCCGGTGACCTGGTCCCCGGCGGAGGTGACGGTGGTGGCCGCGTCACGCCCGTTCCACGCCCGGCCGTGGTCGAAGATGTGCCCGAGGCCGTCCCACTGCGTCGAGCACTGCAGCGGCATGGAGATCACGTCGTCCGCGCCGCCGATGCCGTGCGGGAAGCCCTGGAGGCCCGCCGCCGCGTCGGTGCCGGTGTCGAGCATGGTGTGCACCGGGTTGGTGCGCCGCCGCCACCCCTTCTGCGGACCGTCCATGTCGAAGCGCAGCGACAGCGAGAAGCTCGCGCCCCGCCGGACGAGGGCCGCGCCCTCGCGGCGCTTGTCCTCGGTGAGGAAGTTGAGCGTGCCGAGCACGTCGTCCTCGCCCCACCGGCCCCAGTTGGAGCAGGTCCTGGCGGCCTCCGCGACCGCGCCCTCCGGGTCGTCGCGGTTCACGCGCCCCCCTCGGCGACGCACCGGGTGCGCTGGACGCCCAGGCCGGTGATGGTCGACTCCATCACGTCGCCGTCGCGCAGCAGCCGGCCGTGGTGGATGCCGTTGCCCGCGGGCGAGCCGGTCAGCACGAGGTCGCCGGGCAGCAGCCGGGCGGTCTGCGAGGCGTAGGACACGACCCGCGCGACGTCGAAGATCATGTCCTCGGTGGACTCGTCCTGCATGGTCTCGCCGTTGAGCTTCAACGTCAGCCGCAGGTCCGACGGGTCGGGCACGAACTCCGCGGGCACCAGGTACGGGCCCACCGGGGTGAAGCCCGGCGCGTTCTTCGACCGGAACCAGTCGGTGCCGATCTCGCGCATGTCGGTGCGGAACACGTGGTCGCGGGCGGTGAGGTCGTTGGCGATGGTGTAGCCCGCGACGTGCTCCAGCGCCCGGTCCGGGGACACCCGGTGCGCGGGCCTGCCGATGACCGCGGCCAGTTCCAGCTCCCAGTCCGGCTGCGCGCACCACGACGGCAGCACCACGTCGTCGTACGGGCCGGTGATCGCCGAGGGCAGCCCGGTGAACACGTACGGCTGGTCCTCGCGCGCCCGCCGGTCCATGATCGCGGCGGCCCGCTCCCGCGCCTGCTCCTCGGTCTCGGCCGAGCCCTCCGGGCGGTGGGCGACGACGAGGTCGATGACGTGCTGCCGGTAGTTCGCGCCGGACTGGACCACCTGGCGCGGTTCGACCGGGGCGTGCACCCGCAGCCCGCCGAGCGGTCGCCACTCGCGGTGGCCGTCGCGGGCCAGGCCGTGCAGCGCGGGCAGGGCCTCGTCCCACCGGTCGAGCAGGGCGCGGGCGGACGCGGGTCGCCACGGCAGCGCCCGTTCCAGGTCCAGCACCCGTTCCCCGACGACCAGGCCGGGGAACGGCGGCGCCCCGTCGTCGGAGAAGGTGCCGAGCGCGAACCGGACGGGTTGCGTGGGTGTTGCCATCAGGTGTCCTCCCGTGTCGTGAGGACTACTGTGACGCGGGTCAAAGGATCGCGGAAATGAATGTTCGTGATGCACCGCATCCACGCGGTGGATGCCTGGAGGCGCGGTGAACCTGTCGAACCTCGACCTCAACCTCGTGGTGGCCCTGCGGGCGCTGCTGGAGGAGCGCAACGTCACCAGGGCCGGGCAGCGGATCGGCCTGACCCAGCCCGCGATGAGCGCCGCCCTGGCCCGCCTGCGCCGCCACTTCGACGACCCGCTGCTGTCGCGCACCGGCTCCCACTACGACCTGACCCCGCTGGGCGCGGTGCTGCGCGACCGGGCCGCCGCCGCGTGCGAGGTGCTGGAGCGCGTGTTCAGCAGCCAGGCCACCTTCGACCCGACCACCGAGAGCCGCGAGTTCACCATCCTGACCTCGGACTACGGCGCGAGCGTGTTCGGCGTGGCCCTGGCCCGGGTGCTGCACGCGGAGGCACCCGGTGTCCACCTGACCTTCCGCCAGACCTCCCCGACCCTGCTGGACAACGTGGGGACCCTGCTGAGCACGGTGGACGGGCTCCTCATGCCCCACGGCGTCCTGGACGACTTCCCCTCCGTCGGCCTCTTCACCGACACGTGGGTCTGCCTGGTCGCGGACGACAACCCCGAGGTCGGCGACGAGCTGACCCTCGACGACCTCGCCCGCCTGCCCTGGGCCGTCTACCAGCGCGCCTACGACGCGCCCGTGACCCGCCAGCTGAGCATGCTGGGCATCAGCCCCCGCGTGGACGTCTCCGTCCCCTCGTTCCACCTGCTGCCGCCGCTCGTCGCCGGCACCCGGCGGGTGGCCCTGGTGCAGCAGCGCCTGGTCGAGCACTTCCCCGCGCCCGGCGTGCGCGTGCTGCCGTGCCCCTTCCCCGCCGTGCCGCTCCAGGAGGCGCTGTGGTGGCACCCGGTGCACGCGCAGGACGCCGGGCACCTCTGGCTGCGGGAGACCGCCGAACGGGTCGGCAGGGTGATCGACGCCGCCTGAGGCGAGCGCCGCCCGTGAGCAGGGCTGCCCGGCGTCAGGGCCGCCCGGGGCCAAGGGCAGCCCGGGGTCAGGGGCAGCCCGGGGTCAGGGGCAGCCCGGGGTCAGGGGCAGCCCGGGGTCAGGGGCCGCGCCGGATCGTCACCAGCGCGATGTCGTCGGTGGCGGGCCGGTCGCCGATCAGGGTGGCCATGATCCGGGCGCACGCCGTCTCCGGCGCCACCGGGGAGACGACCTGCCGGAGCAGCTCCAACCGGTCGTCGAGGTCCTGGTCGCGGCGCTCCACGAGGCCGTCGGTGTACAGCGCGACCAGCGCGCCGGGCGGCAGGTCGACGCCGGCGCCCCGGCGGCCCGCGACGCCCAGGTGGTAGCCGATGGGCGGGCCGAGCGGGGCGTCGACGAAGGCGGGGTCCCGGCCGGGCACGGCGAGCACGGGCGGCAGGTGGCCGGCCAGGGCCAGCTCCGCGCGCGAGGTCGCCACGTCGATCACCGCGTAGGCGACCGTGGCCATGGTGTGGGCCTCGAAGTGGCTGGCCTTGCGGTCGAGCTTGCCGAGCACCTCCGCCGGGTCGTCGAACTCCAGCGCGTAGGCGCGCAACGCGCTGCGCAGCCGTCCCATGACGATCGCGGCGGGCAGGCCGTTGCCCACCACGTCACCGATGACCAGGCCGATGCGCCCGCCGGGGAGGCCGAACACGTCGTACCAGTCGCCGCCGACGCCGCTGTCCGCGCCCGGGACGTAGCGGGCGGCCACCTCCCAGCCCGCCGTGACGGGCAGGCGCCCCGGCAGGAGGCTGTCCTGGAGCATGGCGGCGGCCCGCTCGGACCGCGACCGGTGCACGTGCGCGGCCGTCGCCAGCCGGTCGGCCACCAGCCGCAGCAGCTCGACCTCCTCGTCGGTGAACCGGCGTGGCGTGGTGCTGCCGACGTGCAGCACCCCGGTCAGCTCGCCCTGGGCCACCATCGGCACGCCCAGCAGGACCGCCAGGCCGCGCTCCCACAGCAGGGGGTTGATCACCGTCGACTCGTCGACGCGCTCGATCTGCACGGGTTCGCGCAACCGCGCCACCCGACCGGCGAACCCGGAGCCCACCGGCACCCGGGTGCCCTGGAAGACCTCCTCCTCCAGGCCGGACGTCGCCCGGGCCACCAGCTGCTCACCGGCGGCGTCGGCCAGCAGGACGGTGACGGTGTCCACCGCGAGCAGTTCGCGGACCTGCCGCAGCAGCACCTCGAAGAGCTTGTCCAGGTCCAGTTCCCGCAGCGTGCTGTCGGTCACCGCCTCCAGTACCCGCAGCCTGGTCCGCGCACGTCGCGCACCGCTCATCCGCCATCCCCGTCCGAACCCCGACCTGTCACGCGGAGTGAGAGGCCCGATTACCCACGGGTGCCACACAGCCGACGTCGAGCACACCAGCCTACCCCGACGGGGTGCGCGCCGTGGCCGCCGTGCTCCCCGGTGCGCACGAGTCGGAGCCGCGGCGCCCCGTCGGGGAGCGCCGCCCGACCGGACGGGGACGTGCGGGCGACCCGGCGACCCGGGGCCCCGATCGGGTGGCCCGACCGGGTGATCCGCCCACCGGCGGTACCCCGTCCGGCCGGACGCCGGCCGGCGTGCGCACCGGTTGAGACGCCCGCGCCGACCTGGCCGCGATGACTTCGTTCGTGGTGTTGACCAGCGCTCCGGCACCTCGGCAGACTTGCGCGGTGCTCGGTCGGGATCACCCGGGAGAGTGGACCTCCGCCACGGTCCCACCGGGTTCCCGACGTCGTGCGGGACCGGCCGTCGAACGGCCTTGGCGGGACCTCTGGAGGAGAGCCTCTCGTGGGTAGCTCATTGCGTTGCACGGTCATCGTCCCGACCTACAACCGGAGGCGGTTGCTCGAACTCACGCTCGACTCGCTCGCCGCGCAGGACCTCTCCCGCGACCGGTTCGAGGTGCTGGTGGTCGACGACGGCTCCGACGACGGCACCGAGGCGGCGGTGCGCGCTTTCGAGGACCGGTTGGACCTGCGGTACTTCTACCAGCCCGACGAGGGGTACCGGGTCGCCGCGGCGCGCAACACCGGCATCCGGCACGCGAGCGGCGAGGTCTGCGTCTTCGTCGACTCCGGGGTGCTGCTGCACTCGACGAGCCTGGCCGCGCACGCCGCCGCCCACGCCGCCGCCCGGGAACCGTTGGCGCTGAACGGGTACGTGTACTGCTTCAACCTCGACAACGAGGACGCGGAACTCATCCGGAAGGTCGTCGACGTCGACGACGTGGACGCGTCCATCGAGTCGATGGCGCGGACGGGGTCGTGGCCGGACGTGCGCGAACCGTTCTACGCCCGCTACTCCGACGACTTCGGCCACCTCCCGGCCCCGTGGTTGATGTACTGGACCTGCCACGCGTCGGCGCTGACGGAGCAGGTGCGCTCGATCGGCATGTACGACGAGGCGCTCCGGCAGTGGGGCGGTGAGGACCTCGACCTCGCCTACCGGCTGCACCGCGACGGCGCCCGGTTCGGCGTGCTCCGGGAGGCCGAGTCCATCCACTACCCGCACGACAAGAACCACGAGGACAACAGCAGGGCCGCCCTGGAGAACTACCGCTACATCGCGGAGAAGTACCGGACGCCGATCACCCGGCTGCTGGTCGAGGTGCCCGCGATCCGCTTCTCCGCGTTCAACGACGTCGTCGAGGAGCGCGGGCTCCCCCGCTGCGCCGACTACACGCGGGACGGGGTCGTCGGGTAGATGGCCGGCACCGGGACCCCCGCCTGGGTCGGCACCGCGCGGGAGCAGTTCGCCGCCCGGCGGGAGATCGCCCGGCTCCTGCCCCGCGCCGGCGGCCGGCCGGTCGCCGTCCTGGTCGTGCTCGAACTGCTGCTCGGGTGCCTCCCGGTCCTGTTCACCGCGGCGACCGCGGTGCTGCTCGGCCGGGTCCCGGCGGCCGTCGGCGCGGGCCTGGGCTCCGGCGCGTGGGACTCGCTGGTCGCGGTGTTCGGCGTCGCGGCCGGCGCGTTCGTCGCCCGGCAGCTGATCGCCCCCGCGGAGCGGGCCGTGGGCGAGCTGGTGACGCGCCGGGTCGACGGCCGGGTGTTCGACGAGCTGATGGCCGCGTCGCTGCGCAGCCCCGGCCTCGGCCCGCTGGAGGACCAGGAGGCGCTCGACGCGCTCCGGTCCGCCGCGCGGGAGGTGGAGTTCGGCGTGCAGAGCCCCGGCCGGGCGGCCACCGGCCTGCTCGCGCTGGTCGCCCGGTACACCGAGCTGACCGGCTACGTGGTCGCGGTGGGCGTGGTGTTCTCGTGGGCCGCGGCGGCGGCGCTGGCGGTCACCGTCGCGCTGTTCCGCCACGGCCAGCGCGGCGGGCTGCGCCGGTACGCGAGGACCCGGTCCCTGCTCGCCGCCGACCAGCGCGAGACCGACTACCTGCGCGAGCTCGCGGGCGGGGCCGCCGGCGGCAAGGAGATCCGGGTCTTCGGCCTGCTCGGCTGGCTGCGGCAACGCCTGCGGGACACCCACCTCCGCTTCCTCGACCCCCTCTGGGCCGAGCGCCGCGCCGTCTACCTGTGGCCGTTCGCGCGGTTCTCGGTCGTGGGCCTCGCGGTCGCCGGCGCGGTGTTCGCGGCGCTCGGCGCGACGGCGCGCGAGATGACGCTCACCGGGTTCGTGCTCGTCGCGACGGCGACCCTGGGCGTGCTGCGGCTGGCCGAGCACTACCCGGAGGCGGACCTGCCGACCGCGATCGGCATGAGGGCGCACGACGCGGTGCGGCGGTTCACCGGGCACGTCGACGCCCACGAGGAGCGGGCCGGCGGGCAACGGGCCAACGGGGAACGGGCCGCCGGAGCCCCGGCCAACGGGGAACGGGCCGGCGGGGGACGCGTCCGGGCCGCGCGGCGGTCGGTGCCCGAGCCGGTCGGCGCCATCCGGTTCGAGCGGGTGGGCTTCCACTACCCCGGCCAACGGCGGATGATCTTCGACGGGCTGGACCTGACCATCCCCGTCGGTCGCTGCACGGCCGTCGTGGGCGTGAACGGCGCGGGCAAGACCACCCTGGTCAAGCTGCTCGCCAGGCTCTACGAGCCGACCTCGGGCCGGATCACGCTCGACGGCGTCGACATCCGCGAGTTCCCGGTCGACGAGTGGCGCGCCCGGCTCGGCGTGATCTTCCAGGACTTCGTGCGGTACGAGGCGTCCGTGGCGGACAACGTCGCGCTCGGCGCGGTCGGCCACCTGGGCGACCGGGCCGCGATCCGCGAGGTCGTCGACTCGGTCGGCCTCGGGGAGGCCGTGGCCCGCCTCCCCCTCGGGCTGGACACGCCGCTGGCGCGGCACCTCACCGGCGGGACGGAGCTGTCCGGCGGCCAGTGGCAGCGCGTCGCGCTGGCGAGGGCGTTGTTCGCGCTGCGCCACGGTTCCCGGGTCGTCGTCCTGGACGAACCTACGGCGAGCCTGGACGTGCGCGCGGAGACCGGTTTCTTCGAGGAGTTCGCCGACCTCGCCGCCGGCGCGACCACCCTGCTGATCTCCCACCGGTTCTCGACCGTGCGGCACGCCGACCTCATCGTCGTCCTCGAACGCGGCCGGGTCACCGAGCAGGGCGGCCACGCGGACCTGCTCGCCCGCGACGGGCGCTACGCGGAGCTGTTCCGGTTGCAGGCGGACCGGTTCGTCGGCCGGGTCGGCGGGGTGGCCGGGTGAGGGTCCTGGTGGCCGGCGCGTGGACCGTGATCGCCACGGCGTGGCGGTTGAACCCCCGCAAGACGGCGCTGGCGGTGGTCCTGATGACGGCCGGCGCGGTCGCCGCCCCGCTGCTGGCGGGGGCGCTCGGGTGGATGACCCGCGAGGTCGTCGCGGGCGCGACGGGGCGGGCGGTGCTCGCCGGCGTGGTCGTCGCCGTGCTGGCGGTGATGGCGCTGGCCCTCGCGCACTTCGCCCACCTCGCCTACTACGAGCTGGCCGAGCTGGCCGAGCTGGACTTCGACGAGCGCGTGATCGAGGTGTCCAACGGCTCCGCCGGCATCGAGCACCACGAGCGGGCCGAGCACGCCGACACGTGGACCGTGCTGCGGCAGGAGGGCAGGCAGTTCCGCACCGGCCTCGAAGCGCTGCTCAACGGCGTCGGCCTGGTCCTCGCGGTGGCGCTCACCGCCGTCCTGCTGGCCGTGCAGAACCCGTGGCTGCTGCTGCTCCCCGTCGCCGCCGTGCCGCCCCTGCTCGCCGGCCGCGCGGCCGAGCGGGTGCTCGACCGGGCCAGGACGGCGACCGCCGAGCCGACCAGGACCGCGCTCAACCTGTTCCACCTGGCCACCTCCGCCCGCCTGGCCGGGGAGCTGCGGGTGTCCCGGGTCCAGGACGAGCTGCGCGCCCGGCACGACCGGCTGTGGGACGAGGCGACGCGCGGCCTGTGGCGCGCGCACCTGACCGCCACGTGGGTGCGGGCCGCCGGGCAGGTCGTCTTCGCGCTCGCCTACGTCGCGGGCGTGCTGCTCGTGGTGCGCGACGCGGTGGCCGGGCGGCGCGGTGTCGGCGACGTGGTGCTGGTGGTCGTGCTCGCCGCCCAGGTCAACCAGCAGGTCTCCACCGCCGTCGCGCTGCTCCAGGACCTCCAGCGGATGGCGGGCGCGTACCGGCGCCTCACCGAGGTCACCGCGCTGGTGACCGGGCCCGACCCGGCTCCTCCGCGCCACTCTCCGCCGCACCGGCTGCGCGACGGGATCGAGCTGTCCGGGGTGGCGTTCACCTACCCGGGCACCGACGCGCCCGTGCTGCGCGAGGTGGACCTCCACCTGCCGGCCGGCGCCACCGTCGCGATCGTCGGCGAGAACGGGGCGGGCAAGTCGACGCTGGTGAAGCTGCTGTGCGGGTTCTACCGGCCGTCGGCGGGACGGGTCCTGGTCGACGGGGCGGACCTGCACGGCATGTCGGTCGACGAGTGGCGCACGCGGGTCGCGGCCGGGTTCCAGGACTTCGTCCGGTACGAGTTCGCGGCCCAACTGGTGGTGGGCCTCGGCGACCTGCCCAGGGCGTCGTCGGAACCGGCCGTCCGCACGGCGCTGGAGCGCGCCGACGCCACCGGCGTGCTGGACGACCTGCCCGACGGCCTGCGCACCCACCTCGGCAAGAGCTACGCCGACGGCGCCGAGCTGTCCGGTGGCCAGTGGCAGAAGCTGGCGCTCGGCCGGGCCATGATGCGGGACGCCCCGCTGCTCCTCGTGCTCGACGAGCCGACGTCGGCGCTGGACCCCGAGGCGGAGCACGTCCTGTTCGAGCGGTACGCCGACCACGCGAGGCGGGTCGCCGCCCGGACCGGCGGGATCACCGTCTTCGTGTCCCACCGGTTCTCCACGGTGCGCACGGCCGACCTGATCGTCGTGGTGGAGGACGGCCGGGTGGTGGAGACCGGCGACCACGCCGCGCTCACCGCCGCGGCGGGCCCCTACGCGGAGCTGTTCGCGCTCCAGGCGAAGGCGTACGGCTGACACCCCGCGCCCCCGGGCCCGGACGGGGTGTCAGCCGGTCTGCCGGCGCACCACCTCGGCGATCCAGACCGGCGCGAACGGCGAGGTGCAGTTCGGCGGCGTCGGGTAGTCCTTGAGCACCTCCAGGCGCTCGCCGATGTCGACGGCGCGGGCGCGGTGCTCGGCGTGCTCGATGCCGATCTGCGCCAGGCAGTGGTTCATCGCCCACTGGAGGCGGTCGGGGGCGTCGCGCATCTCCGCCTCGATGACGTCGAGCAGCCCGGGCAGGTCGAGGCCCTGGGGCTTCCTGGCCACGCGTTCGGTGGTCAGCGCCCACCCGGCGCTCGCGACCACCGGGTCCGGGTCGGCGGACCAGGCCAGGCGCAGCTCCTCGGCGTGCGGGCTCTTCTTCACCACGTAGTTCACGAGCCAGTCGTGCACCTTGGGCGTGCGGGCCTCGCGCAGCATCGCGTCCAGCCGGTCGCGGTCGAACGCCTTCGGGCGGCAGACCAGGATCGCCAGCAGCCGCGCCGCGCCGTCACCCGTCGCCCACAGCCGGAGCGCGAGTTCCTGCTGCGTCTTGAGCCGCTTCGCGAGGGCGCGCAGCTTGCCGAGGTTCACCCCGTGGTCGTCGCCGTGCTTCTCGTTCACCTCGCGGGCCCGGGGGTCCTCCAGGGCGGCCAGCTCGGCCATCACCTCGGTCACCGTCGTCCCGGCCGCCGTCGTCCCGGCCGCCGTCGTTCCCGCCGCCGTCGTCCCCGCCGCCGTCGTCCCCGCCGCCTCGGCCACCCCGACCCCCACCCTCGTCGACATCCGGCCACGAGGAAACCACACGGGGAGCCGGGCGTGTCCCCCGGCCGCGACGAGGTGCCCGCGTCGGCGGTGCGGAGGTCCGGCCGCCGGGTCCGACCGCTCGCCGAGCGGCGCCCCGCCCGCCCGCCGCCGTGGGGCGGGCGGACGGGGCGTGGTGCCGGGTCAGGACGCGGTGCAGGTGAGGACCGGGGTGCCGGCGGTGCCCGAGGCGACGAAGCCGAAGGTGCCGGAGGCGCCCGGGGCGAGCGAGCCGTTGTAGGCCGCGTTGCGGGCGCTGACCGAGGTCCCGCTCGTGGTCGCGGTGGCGCCCCAGATCGAGTTGATCCGCTCGCCGGCGGCGAAGGACCAGTTCACCGTCCAGCCGGTGACGGCGGTGGACCCGGCGGTCACCCGCACCTCGGCCTGGTAGCCGCCGGACCACTGGGAGGTGGTGCGGAAGGTGGCCGAGCAGGTCCGGGCCGGGACGTCGGTGGGCGTCGTCGTCGTGCTGGTCGGCGTGGTGGTCGTAGTAGTGGTCGTGGTGGTCGTCGTGGTGGTGGTGGGTTGACCGCCGCCGGTGAAGTTGACGTCGCTGCAGAAGTAGTAGGACTGGTCGAGGTGACTGGCCTGCCAGACCGTGAACAGGACGTGGTGGCCGGTGCGGCCGGGGGCGTCGACCTCGACGGGCGTCCTGCTGCCCGTGGGGATCTTCCCGGTCTGGCCGACGAGTTCCAGGTCGCTCCAGCGCGGCTTCTGCGTCTTCGGGTCGAAGCCCTGCTTGGTGGCGTAGACGCGGATGTAGTCGGCGCCGTGGGAGGACTGGTCGTTGAGGTTGAGGGTGAACCGCGAGGGGCGGTCCACCGCCTTCCAGTCGCCGGGCTCGTCGAAGGCGGCGTAGCGACCGCCCCAGGTCAGGCCGCCGCTGCACAGCTGCCCGTCCGGGAGGGCGGCCTGGTGGTCGCCCGCCACGTTCTCGCGGAACAGGCCGTTCCAGTTGTACATCGCCGACGGGTCGGCCTGCCAGGCCCGGTAGCACTGGGGGTCCTCGGCGGCCGTCTGCGGCGTGGGGCCGTTGGGCCAGCGCAGGTAGCAGCCGTAGTGGCGCGCGGGCGGGTCGCTGACGGCGCCGTGGGCGGAGGCGGTGCCCGCGCCGAAGGTGACCAGCAGGGTGGTCAGCAGCGCCAGGCAGGCGCCGACCGCCGCCGCCACCCGCCAGGCGGAGTCGGGTCGGGAGGGGACCCTCACGGTCAAGGAGCCCCGGAACTCGCTGGGAGCGCTCCCGGAAGAGTGCAGCATGTGAACCGCCAAATCTTCGTTGAT